>NZ_BADY01000088.1:0-27342 GCF_000241185.1 Pseudoalteromonas sp. BSi20495 | reverse complement strand
ATTTGATATTACCTTTACAATTGAACCAACTGAAAAGTCTAAAGATAAATTGAGAAGAAGAGGCTTTTTTGCAGAAGCTGATAACTTACTGGGTGATCAGCATCTAGGCATCTACAACGCAAAATACAAGGAAGTTCACTATATCCCCTCCAATAGCTTTAAAGCACTTGTAGCCTATAAAAAGGGTATTATTTCAATCGACTTACGTTTTCTTAAGTTTGCTAGGAGTAAAGACATTGTGCTTGCTCATGATTTATACATCTACTTGGTTCGCCGAGGTTATGAAAAAAGTAGAGCTAGTTTCGTGCCGTGGTCCACTCTTCATAAAGATATATTTCCATATCTCAGAAGGCTTGAACTTAGCCGATTCAAACGACGGTTTATACGTGCTTTAGATCTTATTCTTACATGCCATCCAAATGCGGGGGTTTCAATTGACAGTTCAGATCTAGGTATTCTAATTGCTCCCAGCAATAATTTTCTTCGTGGAAAAAAATTATACATATCATGAGCAATGAACAGTCTCATTGTATATTGAATAAATTATGTATAAGTAATAATTAGTAACGTCACTCATGAAAAAAAGTTTGTCACTGGTGAACCGCTTTATGTTACTGACGACTGAAAGTTTGTTACTGACGTACAGATGTTTGTCACTTGCGAATAGTAACACCTTTGTAGCCCTTTATTATCAGTGGATGCAGCGTGCTACTTAATAGCTTTAATAACTAAAAAACAAAAAAACTTAATTTAATAGGCACGAATTGTGAATAAAAATTATGTGTATGAAAAGAGCCGCCTTACATAAAAGACGTTTAATCTTATATAGACTTACTCTGAGTTTGATCACTTGCGAATAACTACTTAAGTGACATAATGAATAGAGATAATTAAGGTTTTATATGACACCAGAAGAACTAGAGCGGCAGGCGATAAGCTACGCTAAAAGTAATAGGACTCGTATAGCTCGCGAGTTAACAGACAAAAACCAGTTTCCTCCCGAAGCAAGACCAGTTTCTGTTTTTATGGCTGGTTCGCCTGGTGCAGGTAAAACTGAAGCTTCAAAAGCCTTTTTGGAAGAAATTGGAGCTGATAATGTACTTAGGCTTGATCCTGATGAACTGAGAGAGCTTATACCTGGTTATACAGGTGATAACTCGTATTTATTTCATCGCGCAGTTTCTTTTATTGTAGAGCGAACACTTGACCATGCGTTTAAAAACAAGCAATCTTTTTTGTTAGATGGGACTTTGGCAAGTTATGATGTTGCAAAAAAGAATATTGAACGCTCTATCCGTAAGGAAAGGCAAGTACTAATTCTGTTTGTATATCAAAAACCAGATCTCGCTTGGGAGTTCGTTGAGGCAAGAGAAAAGCTAGAAGGACGTAGAATTCTACCTAAGACCTTTATTGATCAGTTCTTTTCTTCTCAGGAGGCTATAAGGGAACTTAAGCTCAAGTTCGGTAGTCAAATTCAAGTGGATTTATTAGTTAAAAATAATAAGGGCAAAACACGTTTTTATCACGATAACGTTCAGGCAATAGAGCATCATTTAGATGAAAAATTCACTAGAGAAGATCTGGAGAGCCTGATAGAATCACCATCCAGCTCAAAAAACGAGCTTTAGGAGTGTTTATGTTTTCAAATTTAATTAAGCCAAAGCCAACGCAAAACTCTAAGCTTTCAGATTTTGTGTTAGATTCTAGTTCAAGCGAGAAGAAGCGAGTTTATAGTCAAGTTATTGAGCGCGCTATTACCTCTCAAGTGCAGCTTGTCAATAAAGCGTCTGCAACTCAAAGATAATTAATGAAAAGTCCCACTAAGGGACTTTTTTAGATTTAAAATAAACTGATTCAGCATAAATTTTAACTTAGCAAAGCACTCATCAACTCAATCTTTTGTTCCTTAGTTAAGTTTGCTAATAAACTTTTCATTTTGGTCATTTTATTTTCTGGCTCTTGCTCAATCAAGCCTGCATATTTTGCAATTGTTTCGGTTACCTTTTCCGCTGGCTCTTTAAGCTCCTCAGCAGTTAAAATTAAATAGCCAGCAGTTACGTCGCTTTTATCTGTAATATGGTTTAGAAGGCGTTTCAGGAGGTATCCTGATACTCCGCTACTCTCAGCCATTGATGTAAATGTGCGACGCAAATCATGCGAAGTGATTTTTACTCCTGCAATTTGGCATACATGTTTCAGCGTCTTTTTAGGATCAGTAAGGTAGCCCTTTTTACTATCTGTCCCAAACACATAGTCAGATACCTTATATTCTTTTCGTCGATTAAATATCTCAGCTAATCGATCTGTAATAGGAAACTCGACGTCTAAGCCATTTTTTGTATCCTTGAGGATGAATATCCTATCTTCAAGGTGTACCTGTGACCACTTGAGTTGTAGTAACTCAGATCTTCTCAAGCCTGAAAAGGTCAAAAATTCTAGGTAGTCACAAAAACCTACACGGCTATTTTTACGATATTTAGCAGCTTCATTTCTGACTTCATATAATGCATCTATAAATGGTTTTAGTTGTGATCGGCGCAGACGTGTTGTTTTACGCTTTATATTATTCCAGTTTCGTTTTTCAGAAAGTACACTTACAGGGTTTTCTGGAAATAATGTTCGGCCTTCTGAAGACTTATATTCAGCTTTAGCAAAGTTAAATAAAGCACGCATTAGGCGCATGGTATAATTTGCCTGAGCAGGGCTTCTTGAGGTTATTTCTCGCTGGCGCTTTAAAATCATTGTTTGATTAATATCGGCTAGGCGCTTGTTATGCCAGTCTGGTAAATAGCAGTTTATTTTTTGGTGGTAACCTCTTTTCGTTATAGGTTTAAGATCTCTAGATTCGATGTATGAATCAAAGGCTTCTTTCAAGGTAACTGAAGCTGCTCTAAATTGGCGCTTAAGGTCGTTCGGGTTTATACCCTCAGCAATATCTGCCATTACTTTACGAGCCATTCGCCTTGCATCATCAAGTGTAATTGATGGAAAGTACCCAAGGGTGACACTAATAGGGGTGTCTCGCCCTGGTATCTTTTTATAAACTCTAAATGATTTTTTACCAGCGACGCTCACATCTAAAATGAGTCCTGACAATAGACTGTCATAATAGCGAGTGCGTTTACCGTTTGATTCTATCTTTTCAAGCGACAATTCTGTGAAGCGAAATTTTGTGTCTGACATATGGTGCTACCTCTGTGCTACTTTGAACGTAAAATTTAACGTTCTGAAATACATAATGATTTATGCATCAGAGGTAGGGTGTATTCAATAACCCTATGATATAGCTATGAAAATTAGTAAATAGTTATATTAAAAAGTAACTCGTAGTAAGTCCTTGTTTTGCAACTCATAATCGTTAGGTCCCCAGTTCGAGTCTGGGAGGGGCCACCACTTTTCAAAGCTTCCCAAGTAAATATCTACTAACCTAAATTACCCTGTGCTCTTTTTTTAAATAGAAAAAAATAAAAAGCTATTATCAGTATCTAATCGACAAAATATTTCAAATGTGGAAAGTAATAAAAAATTGATGTACCCTTTTATTTTTATTGAACGAGGGAATGTTATGTCAAATAAAATTATGATCGAACGAAATATCGGTGTTCTGCGCGAAAAAATTAGAAACGCAGACACAACGACTGTCATGGGGTGTGTTGCGATTGCGACGAGTGCTGATATGCTATCAGGTGCAAAGTTATCTAAACGGCAATATAGCTTCATAGTTAATAACCGCCAACAATGCTTTTTAATGAAGCAATCACTGACACAAGATTTGACAAAGTTAATGGTATTGAAGGCTATACCTAAATTATTATCTGCTGCAGATCCAACCTCAGATTTATCTAAAACTGCTTTCATGGCCGAAGCTACTGCAGACGCTGCTGGTGAGGCTCTTGAGGTGAAAACAGGTATACCAGCATTTAAAACAGCTGCTGTTTTAAATGCATTAAGTGCTGGTATTCAGATTAAAACTATGTGGGATATTCAAGCGATCGAAGATGGCTTTGCGCAAAGCCCGAAACAGTTTGAAAAATTATTTGCCGACTGGAGAAGTTGGAATATTGAAGAGCGTTATCAGGTGGCCCGATGAAAAAGTTATTAATTTTATTATTCCCAAGTACATGTTTTGCACAGTTTTCAGACTTGTCGTTATGTGAAAACAAACAAACTATGCTTGGAATAGATTTTTATTCAAACTGTGTGGGGGTCGCAGACGCCTCAGTACAAAAATTAAAATCTGAGATAACTGCGAAACAGCTATATGATTACATCACTCTTAGTATTAAAGATGTTAGCGTTTTAGAAGAGCACCTTTCAGATGACATGATAGGCAGAGTACATGCATTAATATCGATTGATCCAAACCCACTTTATTATACTACTGTTGGTAATAATGTTTTAGTCAAGACCAAAGAAGGGCTTAATATTTTTGAAAAGCATGATGGCTATTGGTTACAAAAATTAGTATCAGAGAGATCCGGTAGATAAATAGAGTTATCTCAAAAGTAATTTGATATTGGTAATTACTTTAAATAGGTTTCAGTAATTTCAGCTCTAAAGTAGTCTAGCTCTTTTGGTAAAACTCTAAGAGCTAGCGATCTGCTAAGTCATAATTTTTTAGCTCAGTCATCCTCCCTTATGCGTAACTATATAAATCCATTGGTGCTGCTAGCAAAAAGAGCAGATCGCGATTAGATGCTTTTGAAAGTGAACATTTATGGACTCTGCCAGTATTATAGCGTTGCAAATAGTTAATTCCCCTACCAGGCACTGTCATAGGTTGCTCTAAGCGCCTTTGTCCTTTCACCGTGTGCTCTGCGCAATCTTCTTGTTTATTAGTAATGTTATCTACTGGCGTTCGTAACTCATCAGAAGTTTTTTATAAACAGCAGTGAGCAAGTATTTAATATTCAAAAAGCCCCTATTGGGGCTTTTACTTACTATTGTGTACTTTTATTACTCAAAACGACAAAAGTTAACTAATTTTTTCGATATACATCATGATCCATATCGTAAATATTGACGCTTAAGCTATCAGAGTCTCTGCAGTAGGTTTTTAAACATGCGAGTAGGTGCTCACTTAACATTTGTTTTTGTTCTACCGTTCGCCCTGCCATTATATGCACTTGAATATGAATAAACCCTTCTTTACCTATACCTAGTTGGTATTGTTGGTATGCAATTGCGCGTGTTTTAATTGTTTCTAAATCAAAAAGTCCGCTTTCAAAAGTACTGTTATGAATTTTCTCTACTAGTACTTGTGGTAAAACAGGGAGGTCTTCTGAGTGTTCAATAATAATATGCGGCATTTAGGCGTTTCCTATTATGAGTTACTGCATTAGCGAGGGTTAATTGTATCAAATACAACAGGGTTCGCTAAACCTAGGGCTATCTAAAATCTTTACTTTAAACTAATTTAGTCGTATTTATTTTTGATGTTAGTATAAAACAAACAGGTGAACCTTTGCTTAGTGACGTAGATGCTAAGTTACCTATTATAGATAAGGATAAGTATGAAATTACCACAAAAATTTAAACGTTTAGCTTTACTTGCAGGTGCGCTAGTTACGTTGAGTGCTTGCTCTGATGATGTTGCGTCGGTAAGCCTTGGGTTATTTACAACTAAAGATGTCGTGGTTAATTCGCAGCAAGATCCGATTATTAAAGGTGTTACGTGCCACATTAGCCATATAGAGGCTAATTTGGACTTTTCTGATCCGTCTGATATGTCAATTGCGTGCCGTCAAACGGGGCCTATTACAGCACAGCAGCTACAAGAAATTGACCGAAGTAAGTCGGGCGAGGTGGTATTTAAATCATCTAAAAGTATTTTATTTAAATCTTTAAAGGTGCGTCGTATTTACGATGCTGAAAACCGCACCTTATTGTATTTATCGTACTCAACGAAAGAATCCAGTGGCAGCCATCATCATGCGCTATCAACAGTGCCGCTATACAATACTCAAGCGTGGGAATGGGCGCTTACACAAAAAAACTAAACTAGCACCTAAAACTTATAAGAGCACCTTATGTTAGCTTTATTTAAATCGGCACCATTATTGGAAGATCAAGAACAGCAATGGCTTATTGATACGTTTATTTGGGCGGTAGAGAATTTTGATGCGGAGTACTTTACTAAGCAAACAAAAATAATATTGCCTACAGCAGCGTTTTTTCCTGATTCGGTATCAAGTATTGAAGAAATGGCGACTAACGTTTTTACCCGCGTTACTAATTATGCAGGTATGAGCGCGTGGCCTATTCAGTTAGTTGCACCTCAGCAATTGCAGCCTCAGGTTTTTCCATACTTTGAATTTAGCAATGAAATACGTGGAGAAGGCAGCCATTTAATTGTGCCGCCAAGCCATAAGGTCAGCATTTCTTTTAATCCTAATCAGATTAATCAGCCACAAGATTTAGTAGCAAGTTATGCGGGTACTCTGGCCACCATACTTATTCATCACGTTGGGGTGCTACCGCCAGGTGGTAGGGAGTATTTACCACAAGCTGCCGATGCGCTTGCCTGTTTTTTAGGGTTTGGTGTGATGATGAGCAACACGGTGTATCAGTTTAAGGGCGGTTGTGGTTCTTGTTACAACCCATACGCTAACCGTGAAGCTAAGCTAAGTGAAACACATACGGTATTTATGCATGCCCTTATTAGTTACTTTAAAAACGATAAAGTCTCTAAAAAACACTTAAAACCGCATCTGCGTGGTCAGTTTAAAAAAGCACAAAAAGAAATTAAAGCATTGGTAAATAACTCGGCCAACCCGCTGTTATTAGCTTATTCGCCAAACTAGCAAGGACTTGCGTGGAATACTTAGATGAATTTTTACTGATTGTTATTGCTCATTTTTTTGCAGTAGCAAGCCCTGGGCCTGACTTTGCCGTTGTGCTCAAGCAAAGTGTGCAACAAGGTAGGCGCAATGCATTGTGGACAAGCGCCGGTGTTGGCGCTGCTATTTTACTGCACGTTGCCTATTGCGTGTTAGGTGTAGCGCTTATTTTAACGCAATCGCCTAGTTTATTTATGGCGCTTAAGTACCTTGCTGGTGCATATTTAGCTTACTTAGGCGTACAAGCTCTTAGAGCTGCAAAACCGCCTGCAAGTAATGAGGGCGAGGCTGTAAAAGATGTTGAAAACAAAACCGTTCAAGAGGAACCCGTTTGGGTGGCTTTTAGGCGCGGCTTTTTCACCAATGCATTAAACCCAAAAGCCACGTTATTTTTTATGTCGTTATTTACACTAGTGATTAGTCCAACAACACCTACTAGCGTGCAGATCGTTTATGGCGTGTACATGGCACTGGCTACTTGGGTGTGGTTTTCAATGCTTTCAATATTGCTTTCTAGAGATAATGTGAGGGGCTTTTTCCAGCAGCGTGGTTATTGGTTTGACCGTGGAATTGGCGTTATTTTAATTGCCCTTGCAGTACGTGTTGTTATTTAACTTATTTAAAAAGCGCAGGAGATAAAATGCCGTTATATAATTTTTCGTTTGGCTCTAATATGTCATCTAACCGTTTGTTGGCGCGTTTACCGAATGTAAAGCGTGTAGGAACAGCGGTACTTAAAGGTTACGAGCTTACTTTTGATATGTTATTTAAAGATGGCTCAGGTAAGTGCAGTATCTGCCCAAGCAATAAAGAAGATGCGTTGGTTTATGGCGTTATTTATGAGCTTAATGAAGAAGAAAAAACCATTTTAGACAGTATTGAGGGCGCAGGTTACGACTGCGTAGATATAACCCCAACGCTTTTAACGGGTGAGGCTGTAGCCGCACATTGTTATATAGCTAATACCCATGACAGCGATGTACTCCCATACGATTGGTACATAAAACACGTTCATCGCGGCGCACTTGAAGCAGGCGTACCAAAAGAATACAGTGATGCAATACTCAATAGGCCGCACAAAAGCGATACCAATAAAGAGCGTGCAGCAATTGAATTTGCAGTTCATCAAAAATAATAAAATAGGATTGATATGAAATTAACCAAATTAGCCGCAATTGCATTACTAGCAAGCACTACGTTTAGTAGCTGGGCACAAGTTGATACCAACAAAATTGACGACGTTATTAAAGCGTCAATGGCACGTTTTGACGTACCAGGTATGGCAGTCGCCATTGTTGAAAACGATAAAGTGATATTTGCTAAAGGCTTTGGTGTAACTAATCTCGATACCAACAAAAAAGTAAACAAAGACACCTTGTTTGGTATTGCTTCAAACACCAAAGCGTTTACAACAGCGGCACTTGCCAAGTTGGTTGATGAAGGGAAGTTGAGCTGGGATGACCGCGTAATTGATCATTTACCAGAGTTTAGATTGTACGACTCGTACGTAACACGCGAAATGCGTATTCGTGATTTATTAAGTCACCGCAGTGGGCTAGGGCTTGGGCAAGGCGATTTAATGATTTGGCCAAGCACGGATAAGCCCGTTGATGAAATTTTAGCGGGATTACAGTATTTAAAACCAGCGAGCAGCTTTCGTAGTAAGTACGCTTATAACAACTTGATGTTTGTTACCGCTGGCGAAGTGGTTGCACGTGTGTCGGGTATGAGCTGGAACGATTACATCGAAAAAAATATATTACAGCCGCTACACATGGACAACTCACGCGCAGGTTTTTCACGCATTCCAAAAAGCAATAAAAACTGGGCTACAGGTCATATTCCTATGGATGGCTCACTTCATCCATTTTTTGTGAACTACCTGGAAGACTTTAGAGGCGCAGGCGCCATTGCTTCAAGTGTAAGCGATATGAGTCAATGGCTTCGTACGCAATTAGCGGGCGGTAAAATGCCTAATGGCGAGCAGCTGTTTAGCGAAAAGCAACAAGCGCAAATGTGGCACCCACATATTACGTCTATGGCATCTAAAAGCGCGTTTGAGTCGTACCATCAGCAATTTAGAGGGTATGGGCTAGGTTGGAGCATTGAAGACTACCACGGCTTTAAAAAGTTAGGTCACGGCGGTGGTATTTTAGGTATGGTATCGCAAGTTACTTTATTGCCTGAGAAAAAACTCGGTATTGTTATTTTATCTAACCAACAAGCTTTTGGTGCGCTTTCGGCAGTAACCCATGAAGTACTTGAAGATGCGCTTGAACTTGAAGATAAAGACTGGGTAGAAGATTTAGCTAAAAGCCATTTTGAAAGAAAACAAAAAGCGTACGCTAATGCAAAACCAGAAGCACCTGCAGACTACCAGCCACAATTACCAAATATTAATTACACCGGTACATTGCACGACAATTGGTATGGTGATGTGATTATTGAGCAGCTCGATAGTAAATTACACATTGATTTTACGCATACTAAACGTTTAAAAGGCACTCTTGAGCACTATACTGGCAATACATTTATCGTTAAGTGGAATGAAAAGCTACTTGAAGCAGATGCGTTTATTACCTTTGATATGGATGTTAGTAATCGTGTAAACAGCGCTAAAATGCGTGCAGTATCAACACAAGTGACCGACTTTAGCTTTGATTTTAGAAACCTGCATTTAAAAGCAAAGTAGTTAATAGTTTTGATATTTAAAGTGTTGATATAAACCAAAGTCGCAAAGCCACCAGCCGGTGGCTTTGTTATATTAAGTTTTTACACCTTGTAAGGGACTTTTTATGCGTACCGCTGTTATTTCTCATCCTCATTGCCGTAAGCATAAAATGATAGACGACCATCCTGAGTGCCCAGAGCGCTTAGATGCAATTACCGACAGATTATTAGCCAGCGGTGTAGATGTTGGCTTAACACACCTACAAGCACCTAAAGCCGATCGTGAGCATTATTTACTTGCTCACGATGAAGCTTTAGTTAAACACGTAGAAAATACGCTACCAACAGAAGGGCTCGCTAATTTAGATGGCGATACGTGGCTGTGCCCCGATTCGTTTAAAGCGATTGAGCGGGCAGTAGGTGCGGGGTTGTTAGCTGTTGATGAAATACTTGCCGATAAACTCGATGCTGCTTTTTGCTCAGTACGCCCGCCAGGACATCATGCTAATAAAGAGTCATCATCTGGGTTTTGTGTGTTTAATAACTTAGCTATTGCCGTTAAATACGCACAAAGCAAAGGGGTTAAACGCATTGCTATTGCGGATTTTGATGTACACCATGGTAATGGCACACAAGACATTTTTATTGATGACGAAAATGTACTGCTTTGTTCGTTATTTCAGTATCCGTTTTACCCAAATACAGCAGTTAAAAATAATAGCCATATAGTTAATTCCCCTCTGCCAATTGCTAGTAATGGCGACGACCTAAAAGACGTGTTTACTGGGCAATGGTTACCAAAATTAAAAGTGTTTAAGCCTGAATTGCTTTTTATAAGCGCAGGGTTTGATGCACACCTAGAAGATGATATGGCGAGCTTAAAGTTTGTTGAAAGTGACTACATTTGGCTCACCGAGCAGCTATGCAGTGTGGCAAAGGAGGGCGGTTGCAAAGGGGTTATTTCGTATTTAGAAGGTGGCTATGCGCTATCAGCGTTAGGTCGTAGTGCTGTAGCGCATATAAAAGTGCTTACTGAGGTTTAATTGTGCTGCGTTTTATAGCTCAAGTAAGTTAAATGCCTGCTCAACGGTGAGGGTTGTTATTTTACTTAAACAACAATGCCCTTCATTTAATAAGTAACTTGTTACGAGTACAGCAAGTTGCTCTGCGCTTAACGGCTCACAAGGTGTGTTTTTTAAAGTGCAGTATTCACCACGCTTATTAAGTATGACCACATCAGTTAAGTCGCTTGTTGCAACACTGTGCAAGTACTCCTCACGGTCTTGTGGTGTGTGAGCTATCTCAAGCTCATTATAAATAACCAATAACTGTGGGTAGCTGTTTAACATAGCCTGTTAGCCTACCGTTACTTCATAAGACGTAAATTTACGAATATTAATAACGCCTTTTTCAAAGATTAGGTACTGACCTTTAATACCTTGTAAAACACCACTTACAACAGGGTCTTTATCAAAGTTAAATGAGCTGATTTTTGTTGGGTATTCGGTTACTGGAAAATCTAAATCAACAACATCTTCATCTAATTGCTCTATTGCTGTTGCGCCAAATAACTCACTTAGCTCGTTTAGTTTTTCGCTAATTTGTGGAATTAACTCAGCCGCGGCTGCTTTTAAATCAAGTGCGTCGTTTTGGCCTTTTAACATATTGCGCCAATTGGTTTTATCGGCAATAAATTCAGCCAAAGCAACTTCCACTAAACCCGATTGCAGGCGAGTTTGCACTTTAAAAATAGGTAATGCCTGAGTAGCGCCTTGATCCACCCAACGAGTCGGTATTTGTGTGTGGCGGGTAATACCTACTTTTAATCCAGAGGTGTTAGCGAGATACACATAGTGTGGGATCATGCAATTTTCTTCGCCCCACTGTGGCTCTCGGCAAGTGCCTTGATCGTAGTGGCAAGTTTCTGGTTTCATAATACACATGTCGCAACTAGCGAGCTTGCGCATGCATACAAAACAGTGACCTTGAGAATAGCTTTTTTTGGTTTTTTTACCGCAGTTAGAACATAAAATAGTACCACTAAAGGTGAGCGTAAGCTCCTTACCTATAAATGCATTTAAGTCTACTAAGTGCTCACCTACAGGTAAGTGGTATTGTACTGGTTCGGTTAAACTCGATTTTAGTTTACGCAGTGTGCCTTGCATCTTTACTTGGCCCCTAAAGATGTTAAAAAGAGGAGTCTAACATTTTTAAGCTATATTGGCTTTTTAAGAAGTGTAAATAGTCGGTGTAAGGCAGTGCTTTTGCGTATAAATAACCTTGGGCAGAATCAGCATTCATGTCTTTAAGTAAGTGATGAATCTCCTGAGTTTCTACCCCCTCAATTGTTATTGATAAATTAAGGTTGTGCGCCATATCAATGGCTGTTTGTACAATAACTTGATGAGTGGGGTTATTAGGTAAATCAAAAACAAACGACTTATCTATTTTTAGTTCACTAAAATGGTAGTTAACTAAGTAGTTAAGTGATGCGTAACCTGTGCCAAAGTCGTCTAAAACAACGTTAATGTCTAATGCCGATAATTCATCAACTAATTTAATGAGTGCATCTTGACTCTCTACAAAAGCTGATTCGGTTAGTTCAAACTTAAGTAAACGAGCCGGTACTTGGTATTTAATGAGTATATTTTCTACTTTTTCAGCTAAGTTATTTATGGTCAAGTTTTTAGCGCTGAGGTTGACGCTAATAGTATGATTGATGTAACCATTTTTTGTTAGTTCGGCAATATCTTTACAGGCTTGTTCAATGACCCACAGTGTTAGTTCGTTAATAATACCTGTATGTTCAGCAAGAATTACTAACTCTTCAATCGGTAAATTATTAAAGGTTGGATCGGGCCAGCGTAGTAAAGCTTCTGCGCCTATTACTTGGTTATTTAATAAATTTATTTGCGGCTGGTAATAGAGTGCAAGTTGATTTGTTTTTATGGCTTTTTGTAGCTTTGCAGCTAAGGAAACGTCCATCATTTGGTTATTCACGTTTGATGATAACCCTACTTGATTAACACTACTTTTTGCTTTTTTAAGTGCTAAATATCCACGTTTTAACCAATACTCAAAGTCGTTAGTTTTACCCGCACAGCTAATGCCAATACTGTAATTAAGTTGCAGGTTTAGCCCTTTTATTTCGTATTGTTTTGGTAAGTTGCTAATTACTTTGGTGAGAAGTGCTTCTAGCATTTCTTGGTTTTGTGTTTTAGTCGAAATACAGGCAAATACGCCGCTATTGAGATCGGCTAATCGAGGGATGGTGTTTAAGTTAGTATCAAGATTTATAAATTCGCGCTCGTGGCTCAATTCTAACTCTAATTCTCTCGCTATATGTTTTATAAGTGCATAGCCTTGAGAAGGGGTAATTATAGTATTAAGAGAGTTAAAGTGGCGTATTTTAATCAAACACAAAGTTGTTGAGCGGTTTTTTGCTTGTAACTCCATAAAGGTTTGCTTGAGCTTAGCACTATTAAGAAGCTTTGTTTGTTGAGTGTGCGTAGCGTGATATAAAGCACGTTCACGCTGATACCTAACTCGGTCTGCTAATGCCATTGCCATTAATATTACTTCGCATAGTATAGCCATTAAAAAGGCGTGGCGTGTGGTAAAGCTATAAGGTAAAAGGCCAGTCAGTTCCATGGGTTGAATTGCCGCGCCAAAAATTAGTGGCACCCATGAAAAAACATAAAATTTAGCCCATCTAAAACCACTACGTAATTTGTTATAAATTAAAATAATACACGCTATATAAAGTAGGCTCATCACTCCAAAAAAAATAGGTGCTGCTATATTTTCAGGGATAAAAAGGCTGCTTACAGCAAGAACAAACATAAGCTTAAGTAGCGCTGTACTCATTTTATAGCGCCAGCATTTTTCTTTGTGGTAACGTAAAAACATAATACAGAAGGAGAGGGTAAAAAAAGCAACGCCGTAATTACCAAGTACTATTTTTTCGTGAATAAATAATTGCCATTCCATTGGCCATAAATAAAAGCCAAAACCTAATACCGCTCCCATTAGTATAATAGCGCTAATAATGTAGCCAATATAAATTAAGTAAACTCGGTCTTTTATACCAAAATAAAGAACAAGATTGTACAGTGCAGCCATTAGCAATACGCCAACAAAAATCCCCCAAATCCCTGTTTGCGAACGCACTAAGTCAATAAACTCTTTATCACGATATAAATTTACAGGTGTTTTACTTATACCTATCGTATCTATTTTCATTACGAGTCGTTGTGAGGACTTACTTTCGAGCGAAAAGCGGATATGCGGCACACTGTATTGAAATAAAGTAAGTGCTTGTTCTTTATCTCCGAGCTTATAAGTATCAATTAATTGGTTGTTTTTATTGAGTCGAAAAATAGTTAGGTGATCAACCATGGGGTTATCAAAATGGGCAACAACGTTTTCTTTTTTGAAGCTCTTATTTTCTAAATCGAGAAACAGCCAATAATTTTGTTGAGTAAAACTCCATGGTATTTCCGAAAATTTTTGATGAGTGAGTAACTGCGGCTGGGTTATAACATCGTCAAAAGTAAGGCTCTTAGTTTCATCAATATAGTACGCGTAATCAAGATATACGGGCGCGGTTTTATCAATTGTATATCGTGTAGGCACGACGAGGTTTGATGCCAGTGTACTTATAATAAAAAATATAAGTACTAGTATGGCAACAGCAATTGCATGATAACGTAAAGTTCTTAGTTCCAACGTTCGCGTACTTTTAAAAAAACTTTTAATTAGTGTAGCACTAAAAAAGCGCAGAGAGACTGCGCTTTTGTAGTTAAATTAACTGGTTATACCAATAAACAGGTATTTTAAGCCTATTGCTCGCGGGCAATAGCACGATAAGCAATATCTGTACGATATTCCATACCATTCCAGCTAATTTGTTTAACAAGCTCATAGGCGCGTTGCTGCGCTTGCGTAACAGTGTTACCAAGTGCTGTTGCGCATAATACGCGACCGCCTGCGGTTACAACGTCATTGCCATCTTGCTTAGTACCCGCATGAAACACTTTTTCACCCGCAGGGTAATCAACTTGTAGCCCCGAAATAGCATCGCCTTTAGGGTAATCGCCAGGGTAACCTTTAGCGGCAAGTACAACACCAACAGCTGCACGTGGGTCAAACTTAATTGTTGTTTTATCAAGTTCTACACGGTTAGCGGCTTCAATCAATTCAACTAGGTCTGATTGCAAACGTAGCATCATTGGTTGAGTTTCAGGGTCGCCAAAGCGACAGTTGTACTCAATGACTTTAGGGGTGCCTGTTTCGTCAATCATTAAACCTGCGTATAAAAAGCCTGTGTATGGATGGCCTTCGCTTGCCATGCCTTCTACCGTAGGGTAGATCACTTCGTTCATAATACGCTGGTGGATTTCATCAGTAACAACTGGCGCAGGTGAGTATGCACCCATGCCACCCGTATTAGGACCCGCATCGCCATTGTAAGCGCGTTTATGGTCCTGACTGGTCGCAAATGGTAATACGTTTTTACCATCAACCATTACGATGAAAGACGCTTCTTCACCGTCTAAAAATTCTTCAATAACAACACGACTTCCCGCATCGCCAAAAGCATTACCCGCAAGCATATCGCGAATAGCTTCTTCGGCATCGGCCTCCGTCATGGCTACAATTACGCCTTTACCCGCAGCTAAACCATCTGCTTTTACAACAATTGGTGCGCCTTTCTCTTTTAAATAAGCAAGGGCAGGCTCAATCTGTTCAAACGTTTGGTAGTCGCCCGTTGGGATTTTATGACGTGCTAAAAAGTCTTTAGTAAACGATTTAGAACCTTCAAGCTGAGCTGCGCCCGCCGTTGGTCCAAAAATAGCCATGTTATGTTCACGAAACTTATCAACAACACCCAGTACTAACGGTATTTCAGGACCTACAATAGTAAGCTCTACCTTATTTTGCTGTGCAAAATTAAGTAAACCATCTAAGTCGTCAACGTTTATTGCTACGTTTTCAAGTTTTGGTTCAAGTGCAGTACCTGCATTACCAGGGGCTACAAATACAGTATTTACTTTGGTGTTTTGAGCGGCTTTAAACGCAAGTGCGTGTTCGCGGCCGCCGCTGCCAATGACTAAAACATTCATGGCGAAAATTCCTATTTAAAGCGGTTTCTTAAATTTCAGCGTCATGCGGTCGCTTTCACCAATGGCTTTATATTTATCAGCATCTTGTTCGCCGAGTCTTAAGCTTGGTGGTAGCGTCCATACACCTTTAGGGTGATCGGCTGTATCTTTTGGATTTGCATTTATTTCACTGCTTGCTACTAATTCAAACCCAGCTTGTTTAGCAAGGTCTACTACGTAGCTCTGCTTCATATAACCTGATGTTTTTTGATCTTCGTCAGCACGCTCTTCAGCTAAACGGTGTTCAACTAAACCTAATGCACCACCTGGTTTAAGGGCTTTATAAAAAGCTTGGAATGCACTTAATGCACCGCTTTTATCTTTGCCCATGTACCAGTTATGTACATTACGAAATGTTAAAACCATATCGGCACTGCCAGCTGGCGCAATATCTAAATGTGTTACAGGTGCAAACTCAGTAATTTTAACGCTACTAAAACGCTTATCTTCAGCTACTTTTTGTTTAAAGCCCGCAAGAGAGCGTTGGTAGTAGCCAACTGATGAATCAGCAGGAAAGTGCGCGGCATAATAAGTGCCTTGCTCTTTTAGTGCTGGCGCTAAAATTTCACTATACCAACCACCGCCGGGCGCAATTTCAACAACTGTCATAGTTGGTTTAAAGCCAAAAAATGCCAGTGTTTGAGCCGGGTGACGATATTCGTCACGAACGCTGTTTTTAGCGCTGCGTTCGCTTGATTGAAGTGCATGTTCAAGGCTCGATTCGTGGTTATGGCTAAGCGCCATAGTCGATGTCATCGTTAGTGTGGCTACAAGTAGCGATTTTAGCGCAAATTTCATTGTTTGTTCCTTCACATTATAATTTTAAATAGGTTATTGAATAATCAGAATACGTGAATTTATAGCAAACAAAAAGGGTTAAACCAACGTTTAACCCTTTGTGTGATTAGTGGCGGAAATGGCGCATACCAGTTAGTACCATTGCCATGCCAGCTTCATCAGCAGCTGCAATCACTTCTTCATCACGCATTGAGCCACCAGGCTGAATTACCGCAGTAATGCCAGCGGCTGCGGCTGCGTCAATGCCATCACGGAATGGGAAGAACGCATCAGACGCCATAACTGAACCTTTAACTTCAAGGTTTTCGTCTGCAGCTTTTATGCCTGCAATTTTAGCTGAGTATACGCGGCTCATTTGGCCTGCGCCTACGCCAATAGTCATACCGTCACGGGCATAAACAATTGCGTTTGATTTAACAAACTTAGCTACTTTCCAGCAAAACAGTAAATCTTTAAGTTCTTGCTCTGTAGGTTGGCGTTTAGAAACAACTTTTAAGTCGCCTTGCGTTACCATGCCTAAATCGCGGTCTTGAACTAAAATACCGCCGTTAACGCGTTTAATATCTTGGCCAGCGGCTTTGCCTGTCCACTGTCCACATTCTAATAAACGAACGTTCTTTTTAGCTTCAACAATTTTTGCAGCGTCGCTCGAAATACTCGGTGCAATAATTACTTCAACAAACTGACGCTCAACAATGGCTTGTGCAGTTGCTGCATCTAGCTCTCGGTTAAAGGCAATAATGCCACCAAATGCTGATGTAGGGTCTGTTTTAAAAGCGCGCTCGTATGCTTGTAGAATGTTGTCGCCAATTGAAACACCACACGGGTTAGCATGTTTTACAATTACGCACGCAGGTACATCAAATTCTTTAACGCATTCAAGCGCAGCATCGGTATCGGCAATATTGTTAAACGAAAGAGCTTTACCTTGCAATTGAGTTGCTGTTGCAACTGATGCTTCAGCAATGTCATTTTCAACATAAAAAGCAGCATCTTGATGTGAGTTTTCACCGTAGCGCATATCTTGCTTTTTAGTGAACTGCATATTGATAGTACGTGGGAATTTAGTCTCTACAGCAGCTTCCTCGGTGTAATCAGGCACCATTTTACCGAAGTAGTTAGCAATCATGCCATCGTATGCGGCAGTGTGCTCGTAAGCAGCAATCGCTAAGTCAAAACGTGTTTTATACGTAGTAGAGCCATTGTTGTTTTGCATTTCGCCAATAACACGGTCGTAGTCGCTCGCGTTTACCACGATTGTTACGTCTTTGTGGTTTTTAGCGGCTGCACGAACCATTGTAGGGCCGCCAATATCAATATTTTCAATAGCATCTTCAAGGCTGCAGTTTTCTTGAGCGACTGTATTCGCAAAGGGGTATAAGTTAACTACAACTATGTCGATAGCAGAAATGTTGTTATCTGCCATTACGCTTTCATCTTGTCCGCGACGGGCTAATATGCCGCCGTGAATTTTTGGGTGAAGAGTTTTTACGCGACCATCCATGATTTCAGGGTGGCCTGTGTGATCTGATACTTCAGTCACTTTTATGGCGTTATCAGCAAGTAGTTTACATGTGCCGCCAGTTGATAATATATCAACGCCTTGCGCTTCTAGTGCGCGGGCAAATTCAACAATACCGGTTTTATCAGACACACTTAATAGTGCGCGACGAATGGGACGATGAGTATCCATTGTAGTTTGATTTCCTCAGTTAATGAGCTAGCTTAGAAGCGGGCATTTTAACTGATTACAACTCAAAAAACGACTTATAAAGCGCCGATGAGGGTGAGCATTTTGCAATTTGGTTAATAAGTTGTAGGCATAAAAAAAGCACCCGAGGGTGCTTTTTTTGCATAATACCAGTTGTATTGGATTAGTAAGTAGTTATAACGATAGAAAAACAAGTCTATAACAAGGAAAAAATTTTGCTGTGTAGTTATTCTACATAAAAAATTATTAACGACGTTATGGGCTTGTTTAGCTCGTTAGAATACTTACGCTTTCAATATAATTGGTATTAGTTCATGCCGTATTTTTTAAGCTTTTTACGTAAAGTACCACGGTTGATACCTAGTAAAATTGCTGCACGAGTTTGGTTACCACGTGTATATGTCATCACTTCTTCAAGTAATGGCGCTTCTAGCTCTGAAAGAACAAGGTCGTAAACGTCTTGCACATCTTGACCGTTAAGCTGCTTTAAATAGTGGTGAACAGCTTTTTTTACTGCATCACGCAATGGCTGCGGTTTCTCGTGTGACTGAACATGAGGGTTAGTGATAAATGGAGAAGTCACGTTTTGTTCGAACATTATTAAGTCTCTTTCTTTCTTAGTTAGCTGCTAGTGTTTTAAAGTATTGCTCTAATGCGACGACCTGTGCCTGTGGATTGTCGAGCGCATTAAATACTCGCCTAAACTGACCATCACTGTCATGGGTTTGCAAATACCAAGATACATGTTTGCGAGCAATTCGCGCTCCCATTGGCTCACCGTAAAACAAATGGAGGTTTGTTAAATGCTCCATTAATATACTGCGCACCTCTGCAATAGCAGGCGGCTGTAAGTGTTCCCCAGTTCGTAAATAGTGGTCTATCTCCCTAAATATCCAAGGGCGACCTTGGGCGGCTCGGCCAATCATAATGGCATCTGCACCCGTATAGTCTAAAACCTGTTTTGCTTTTTCTGGTGATGTAATATCACCATTGGCAACAACAGGAATCGACACTGAACGTTTTATATCCCTAATCGTGGCGTACTCAGCATCACCTTTGTACATACATGCGCGCGTACGCCCATGTACAGCAAGTGATGCAATGCCATAACGTTCAGCTATTCTCGCAATCTCTACACCATTACGGTTATCCGGATCCCATCCTGTACGGATTTTAAGTGTTACAGGTATATCTACAGCGTTAACGACTGCATCAATAATCTCTTCCACAAGTTCAGGAAACTGTAATAAGGCAGAGCCTGCGAGTTTCTTGTTCACTTTTTTTGCTGGGCACCCCATATTGATATCTATGATCTGTGCACCGTTAGCAACATTGAATTGTGCGGCCTGCGCCATAAGCTCAGGATCTGCTCCTGCAATTTGCACAGCACGTATACCCGATTCACCGCTGTGATCCATACGGTTCATCGACTTTTCTGTTTTCCAAACCTTAGGATTTGACGATAACATTTCAGACACAGCAAGCCCCGCGCCTAAGCGACGACAAAGTTGTCTAAATGGTCTGTCTGTAATGCCTGCCATTGGCGCGACAATTACATTATTCTCAAGTTGGTATTTACCGATACGCACTATATTCAATAGGCCTCTTTTCAAGGGGCGCTAAGTTTACGGTTTTTTTAGCAAAAATCAAAGGCTATAAATTGAACAAAAGTGACTTTTTTTTGCCCTTTTCGTATTGACATTTGATAACCGTATGAGGAATGGCTTTATTTGTGCGAAATTTGAGCGTATTTTGTTTTTGCAACAAAATAAGTTTATTTTTTATTATGTAAAAAAATAGTAAAGCCTGTTAAATACAGGCTTTACATGCATGTTTTGAGTTAATGCTCTAAATTTGATTGTGCAGTTTATTACGCTTTTTTAGTGCCACTCACTCGAGTCCAATCACCTTCAACGGCAATGTCATCTAGCTCAATAAACGGCGCGTAAATATCGGCAACCGATTGGGCTTGCTCTTCTAATATGCCCGACATAGCAATTTTTCCACCTGGCTTGAGTAATCCCAAAATTACACTGTGAAGTTCACGCAGCGGTTGCGCCAATATATTAGCCACCACAATATCAGCACTAAACTCAGGTTGGTTTTCTGGAAGGTATACTTCGAGTTTGTCTGCAACACCATTTCGGTTAGCGTTATCAAGGCTTGCTTCAAGCGCTTGAGGGTCAATATCTATCCCAATCATACGCTCTGCACCTAGTTTTATAGCTGCAATACCTAAAATGCCTGAGCCACAACCAAAATCAACAACCGTTTTACCCGTCAGATCTTGGCTTTCTAACCACTTAAGGCATAAGGCCGTTGTTGCATGTGTGCCCGTGCCAAAAGCAAGGCCTGGGTCTAGCAATACATTTACTGCATCAGGGTCTGGAATGTCGCGCCAGCTTGGGCAAATCCATAGTTTTTCGCCAAATTGAATAGGGTGGAAGTTATCCATCCATTCACGTTCCCAGTCTTTATCTTCAAGTTGCTCGATTTTGTATACTAAATTGTCTTTTAGCTCATCATGGCGCTTCAATAACGCAACAACTGCATTCATATCGTGATTAGCTTCGAACAAGCCAATGACTGTGGTATCAGCCCAGAACACAACAGTGCCAATTTTAGGCTCGTAAATAGGGGTGTCTTTTGCGTCAATAAAGGTTACTGAAGCGCTACCCGCTTCCATTAATAGATCGCTTACGGCATCAGCTGTTGCAGCATTGGCATTAATACGAATTTGGATCCAAGCCATGGTTATTTCCTTCAAATAGAAAAAAGGCCGCTATAGCGGCCTTTTTAGTTTATATAGTAGCGCTAAAATTATTTAGCGTCTAAAAAGCTTTTCAGTAAATCTGAGCGAGAAGGGTGGCGTAATTTACGCAGCGCTTTCGCTTCTATTTGACGAATACGTTCACGTGTTACGTCAAACTGTTTACCTACTTCTTCTAAGGTGTGGTCGGTATTCATATCAATACCAAAACGCATACGTAGTACTTTAGCTTCACGAGCTGTTAGGCCTGCAAGTACATCGTTAGTTGCGCCTCGAAGAGACTCCATTGTTGCCGAATCGATTGGCGAATCAATGGTTGTATCTTCGATAAAGTCACCTAAGTGAGAATCTTCATCATCACCGATTGGTGTTTCCATTGAAATTGGCTCTTTAGCAATCTTAAGTACCTTACGGATTTTATCCTCAGGCATCATCATGCGTTCTGCTAATTCTTCTGGATTTGGCTCACGACCCATTTCTTGTAACATTTGACGAGAAATACGGTTAAGTTTATTAATCGTTTCAATCATATGTACCGGAATACGGATTGTTCTTGCTTGGTCAGCAATAGAGCGAGTGATTGCTTGACGTATCCACCACGTAGCATAAGTAGAGAACTTATAACCACGGCGATATTCAAACTTATCAACGGCTTTCATCAGACCAATGTTACCTTCTTGGATCAAATCCAAGAATTGTAAGCCACGGTTTGTATATTTTTTAGCAATTGAGATTACAAGACGTAAGTTAGCTTCAACCATTTCTTTTTTCGCGCGGCGTGCTTTCGCTTCACCAATGCTCATTCGACGGTTAATGTCTTTAATACGCTCAATGCTTAAACCTGTTGTTTGTTCAATAACAGATAATTTATTAATACTACGAATGATTTCTGGCTTAACTTCTTCAAGCTTAGCTGAATACTTTTCGTTACCTGAAATTTCTAAATCAACCCAAGAAGCGTCAGTTTCGTTGTTAGCAAAGTGCTTAACGAACGTTTTCTTCGGTAATTTAGCAATTTGTACAGCTTGTTTCATGATTAGACGTTCTTGAACGCGAACTCTGTCCATCATTTCACGCATGTTATTTACCATGCGGTCAAACTGTTTAGGTATTAATTTAAAGGTTCTGAAAAGCTCGCCAATTTCAAAAATGGCTGCTTGTGATTCAGGATGCGAACGACCTTTAGCTTCAAACGTATCACGTGCTTTGTTGTATAAATCACGTAGATTTTCAAAATGAATGCGAGCTTCTTCAGGATCTGGTCCTGTGTCTATCTCTTCTTCATCTTCATCGTCGCTATCAGCATCGTCTTTGTCGTCTTTATCATCGTCGTCAAGTTGCTTAGCACTTAATTCTGAACCAATATTAGTTGCTGAAATTGGCGCTGTATCTTCATTCGGATCGATAAACCCAACGATGATATCGCTTAAACGCATTTCTTCAGCTTCAAACTTATCCCACTGTTCAAGTAGGTAAGTGATTGCTTCAGGGTACTCTGCAACAGAAATCTGAACTTGATTAATGCCTTCTTCAATACGTTTAGCGATTACAATTTCGCCTTCACGTGTCAGAAGTTCAACAGTACCCATTTCACGCATGTACATGCGTACCGGATCAGTTGTACGGCCGATTTCTTTTTCTACAGTCGCAAGGGCTGCAGCGGCAGCTTCTGCTGCGTCTTCGTCTGTCGTTGTTTCTTGCATCATTAATTCATCAGCATCAGGCGCATTTTCGCTAACCTTGATACCCATATCATTAATCATGCTTATGATATCTTCTACTTGATCTGAGTCTATAATGTCTTGTGGAAGGTGATCATTTACTTCTGCAAAAGTTAAGTAGCCTTGCTCTTTACCTTTCTGAATCAGAAGTTTTAATTGTGACTGAGGAGTTGGATCCATAGAGATTTTTTCTTCCACTCTGATAAGTTGATACAACAGGCGCCATCATGTAGTTTGCATTTAAGCCAACTAGAATAATGTGACGCAGTGAATAGCACAGTATAACAGCCAAAATTAGATCTGACTAGCTGTTAGTGGCTTTTAACGCTGTCATTAACAAATGACATTCAAGTCTTTCATCGCTATTGAGACCTTGTGTCTTGTCCTTTATTAATAAGGTCTCTAGTCGATAATTTAAACACTGATCTTCAATAAATTTAAAAGTATTTTGAAAAACAGTCTCTAAACGTTCTTCATTTATTTCGTGTTGCCACGTTGCAAGCTTTATTAATGGCTCGTAATCTTCAGTTCCTCTAAAAAATTCGAGTAATTGCGCGGTGGTAACATTCTCTTTTTCTAATGCTTGTTCTTGTAGGCGCAGTAATAATCCAATACCGGCTATGCTCATTTGCGCTAAATCGGGCAAATAAGGAATACTTTTAGCCAATTGTGGGTGCTGAATTAAAATACCAATGGCCTGTCGCATAGGTGTTATTTTAAATTTTCGCTCAATAGAGTGCTGTTGCTTAGGTGTTTTTAAGCGACTATTAAGCTGCTCACGTGTTCGACCAATTAAACGACCGAGTTGTTCAAGAATGTTTTCTTGATAAAACTCACTGGGTATTTTTTCTATTAATGGCAGTGCAGCACTAAGTAATTTTGCCTTGCCAGAATCGAGTGTTAAATCTATTTCTAGGCTTAATTTATTGAATAATACTTTTGTAAAGTCATCGGCTTCACTCAAGCGTTGTTCAAACAGCTCTTTACCTTCTTTTTGTACTAAAGAGTCAGGGTCTTCACCATCGGGTAAAAAAACAAAATTTAAGGCTTTTCCGTCATTCAAATAAGGAAGAGCGTTTTCAAGTGCTCGCCACGCTGCATCTCGCCCTGCGCGATCCCCATCGTAACAACAAATAACTTTATCTGTTGTTCTAAAAAGGGTGTGCATGTGTTCGCTCGTAGTTGCAGTACCAAGTGCAGCAACAGCATATTCAATACCTTGTTCAGCAAGCGCCACCACATCCATATAACCCTCAACAATAAGTACATGGTCTAACTTTTTATGAGCTTGTTTTGCCTCATATAAACCATATAACTCAAAACCTTTATGAAAAATTCTGGTTTCTGGAGAGTTTAAATATTTAGGACCTTGGTCGGCTTGCATTACACGCCCACCAAAGGCGATAACACGTCCGCGTTTATCGCGAATAGGAAACATTAAGCGGTCGCGGAAAAAATCAAATTGTCTACCGGGTGTTTTTTCTGAAGCGAGCTTTAGCTCAACTAATTGCTCTTTTTGTTCTTTGTTGCGGCCAAGCTGTAGGCATAAACCATCCCATTCACTTGGAGCGTAACCAATCATAAATTTTTTAACTATTTCACCACTTAAACCTCGGCCCTTAACGTAGTCTATTACAGCCGTTGAATTGCTGTGGTGTTTTAATTGGTGTTGATAAAAGCGTGCTGTGTGGAGCATTAAATCGTAATCAGAGCGCTTTTGTGCTGCGGTGCGTTCTGGTGCTGAACTTGTGCCTTGTTCTCGAGGTACTTCTAAATTAAGCATGCTGGCTATTTCTTCAATAGCATCAACAAACTCGAGCTTTTCGTATTCCATTATAAATGAAATCGCATTCCCGTTAGCGCCACAGCCAAAACAATGATAAAACTGCTTATCTTGAGATACCGTGAACGAAGGGGACTTTTCATTATGAAAAGGGCAGCAAGCTTGATAATCTTTACCTGCTTTTTTTAGACCTACTTTTGAGTCTATCAGGTCGACAATATCGGTTCTGGCAAGTAAATCGTCTATAAAGTTACGTGGGATCTTTCCAGCCATTAGTAAAATGCAGTCCTGAGATAATGATAAAAATAACGAATGTGAAATTTACTTTTTATACTCGCTTGGCGCAGAGTATAACGTGCTTTAACTTACCAAAACGAAAGCTAAATAAACAGAGTAGCTATAAATAATTTTATCTTTAAATAACCACATTGAAGCACTTTTATTAAAGTTAAAAACAAAGAAACCGAGCACAAGGCTCGGTTTACTTCAATCATACTTTAATGTATGTGGGAGTATTAGGCAGTTAATCGTTGCTTAATTAAACCAGAGATCTTGCCCATATCGGCGCGACCCTCAGCCTTGCTTTTGATTATACCCATTACTTTACCCATGTCTTGCATACCTGCTGCATTAGTATCAGCAATAGCCGCGTCAATGAGAGCAATGATTTCTTCTTCACTCAATTGTTGAGGTAAAAAAGTTTCAAGCGCTACTATTTCATTGGCTTCAATATCAGCTAAATCATCACGCCCAGCATCTTTGTACTGAGTGTAAGAGTCACGACGTTGTTTAACAAGCTTCACTATAACGGAGGTAATACCTGCGTCGTCTAGCGTTATTTGCTCGTCAATTTCACGTTGCTTGATTGCAGCAAGTACCATACGAATAGGGTTAAGACGTTGCTTGTCTTTGGCTCTCATCGCATCTTTTTGCGCATCTTTTAGCGTTATTAAAAGGCTCATTTATACAAGACCTAATATATTAGTATAATTTAACGCGACGAGCGTTATCACGAGAAAGTTTTTTCATGTGACGTTTAACTGCAGCAGCTTTTTTACGTTTACGTTCAGCTGTTGGTTTTTCATAGTGCTCGCGACGACGAACTTCTGAAAGGATTCCTGCTTTTTCACATGAACGCTTGAAGCGACGAAGTGCTACGTCAAACGGTTCGTTCTCTCTTACTTTAATTACTGGCATTAAAAATTCACCTACCTAAATTATGAGCGTTGCTCAAGTTGATCAAACATTGATCAAGTGGTTCAAAAATGGTGCGGTATTGTAATCCGAAGCAACACCACATGTAAAGGACAATATTAACAGAAACACATCATGTAAAACAGTATTAATTTGATTGGCGTTGGTACAACCTAGAAAACACTTGCCCAGCTTTTTTTTCTTTAATTAACAGCCAGTTATCTGGTTTTGTGAATGAGTTTAAATCACTTTCAACTTCAACGTAAATTAAAGCTTCTGAGCTGAGCCATTGATTCTTTTCTAAAAAATCGCAGCTAATTTGGGCTAGGTTTTTACGAAAAGGGGGATCAACGAAAACGAGGTCAAAAGGTTCATTTAGGTTTTTTTGTTCTAAAAACGATAATGTATTTATATTTTTTACGTGCGCGTTTTGCAATTTTAAAGTTGTTATATTGTGTTCTAATTGCGTTGCTGCTAATAAATCAAGCTCAATAAAAGTAGCGCTTTTAGCAAAACGAGATAATGCTTCAAACCCTAAACCACCAGAGCCGGCAAAGCAATCAAGTACGTTTGTATCTCGCGTATCTTGCATTAACCAGTTAAATACTGTTTCTTTTATGCGATCGGTGGTTGGACGCAGACCTTGCACATCCTTTACTGGTAGCTTTCGGCCACGAAATTGACCGCTTATAATTCTAATAAAGCCATCACTTGATTTATTAATTACTTTATTTTGCGCCGTTTTATTTCTCATTTAGCTCACTAAAAAATGGTATCTGGGATCTAGCTCAGATAATATTGTAGTAGATTACGTATAGCTTCATTTTTCAACTGCATTAAAAGTGTTACTATTTAGCTCTTAATGTTTTGAACTGTTTTTTTTGCTGGCAGATATTGCCGAGCACAATAAAGCTATTTTCAAATTTTAGTTTATCAGATTTTTATAAGTGGTTATTAGCAAGTATGGCAAAAAAAAGTAAATTCCTGTCTTGGTTTGGTTTTGGTAAGTCAGATGAAAAACAAGCAGAGCAAGTAAAAGAAACTAATAACCAACAAGCGTTGGCCGAACAACAAGAAGCTGAGCGTATAGAGCAAGAGCGCGCTGAAACTGAGAAGCACGATGCAGAGCAAGCTGAAAAGTTAGCGGTTGAACAAGCAAATGCTGAATTATTGGCAAAAGAACAAGCTGATGCCCACGCAAAACAATTAGAGCTGCAACAGCGTTTAGCCGAACAAGAAATGCAAATGCGCCTTGAGCAAGAGCGAATTGCGGCTGAAAAAGCTGAAACCGAGCGTTTAGAGCTGGCGCGTATTGCAGCAGAACAAGCAGAAAGCGATCGTCTAGAACAAGCGCGTGTTGAGGCTGAAAAAGCTGAAAGCGAGCGTTTAGAGCAAGCACGTATTGAGGCTGAAAAAGCTGAAAAAGCTGAAATCGAGCGTTTAGAGCAAGCGCGTGTTGAGGCTGAAAAAGCTGAAACCGAGCGTTTAGAGCTGGCGCGTATTGCAGCAGAACAAGCAGAAAGCGATCGTCTAGAGCAAGAGCGTGTTGAGGCTGAAAAGGCTGAAAGCGAGCGTTTAGAGCAAGCACGTATTGAGGCTGAAAAAGCTGAAACCGAGCGTTTAGAGCAAGCACGTATTGAGGCTGGAAAAGCTGAAACCGAGCGTTTAGAGACAAGCACGTATTGAGGCTGA
>NZ_BADY01000089.1:0-11525 GCF_000241185.1 Pseudoalteromonas sp. BSi20495 | reverse complement strand
AGCAAAGTAGTAGACCGTGTATTTTAAAAATAGTTTCCAATTATTTTATTTTTTTTCTAATAACGGCATCAACATTTGCTCAAGCCCATTCAACTTTACTTCGTACATCATTGCTAATTGACTACCTAGTTTTGAATCAGGGAAGCCTTGTTGCTTAAACCACACAAGATAAGGCTCTGGCAGCATTAATAATGGGCGTCCTGCATATTTTCCAAACGGCATTTTGGTATTAATGGCAAGTTTTAATTGTTCTGGATCCATTCACTTACTTCAATGTATAAGACATAGTTAAGTGTAAGGTGTTTTAAGGAAATAAAATAGGCTGTGACGGGCAAGAAACAGCCTATTGAGTGAGGGAGTAGGCCCTCTTAATTAAGAATTTATGTTAGAAAATTAAACTTAGTTGAACTTTAATTAGCTGGAGTCTAATTAATTAAGTCTTAGAACATGAAGCTTATTTAACCAACACGAACAGTCTACCTGTTTTTTTACATGTTAGTTGGCCCGCTTGTAAAGGAATGTAAATAGAATTGATTTTCAGTCATCAAAAAGTATTAAAATAAATGTATAGTTCATTATTTTTATTTTTTAGCTGGTGCTTGTTGATCTTTCCGGATTAAAATTTGTTCTAACTTGGGGGGATTTATACCAATCTGCTTCTATATGGAGTCTATTTAACGGTAAGAAAATTGCGCCGAACTAGGCAAATTTTTTTACCTAGTTGTTCTAAATAAAAATTATTAACACGTTTCTACGTTCTGATAACGCCCATTACCTACATCCGTGTAGGAAAAAAGGTTAAATTATCTTTAGTAATTATTAAGGACTATATCTCACTTTACGTAAACAGTTTTTGTTTTACATGTTCAGCAAAACCACTACCAGCCTCTAGGTAAAAGTTATAGGTCGAGTGTACGCCCATATCCTCAAGCTCTTTTTGTTGATCTGGGTAGTTTGCAATGGCAGTTACCTGACCTTTATAACCTGAGGCTTGGAGCTGCTCTAAAGCAAAAATATTCTGCATATGCTTTGGCATTGTAAGCATAACCATTTCTACATGAGAGTGGTTTACGCGTTGCCAAAAGTCGGGATCGGTTGCATCTGCAATCAGCACTTTTCTGCCTCTATTAATATGTTTATCAACCACCTCAGGTTTTATGTCAATACCAGCAACTAAATTTGGGTGCGTAGCGTTAATTGTTTCGTATGCACCAGTACCAATTCGACCCATTCCAAAAATAACTATTTTAGTATCGTTCAGATTTACAGGTAGTTCTTCTGCTAAGCGTGTTTTACTTTCGAACTTTAATAGCCAATGTTCTACTTTTACATATAACTCGTTGGAACGCTTGTTTAGAGGAGATGCAATCACAAAGGTGATAGAGACAGCGATAGCCATTACCGCTAACCATTCAGAGGTAATCATCCCCGTTGTAGCCGCTACCGCACATACAATAAGGCCAAACTCACTGTAATTGGATAAACTAAAGGCTGTAAGTAGCGACGTACGAGCACGTAGTTTAAATGCATTTGTAAATAAATAATAAAGGGCTATTTTAATCGGTAATACAAAAATAAGTATGATGGCAATAATTAAAGAATTAATCGTTAGCTCGGCATTTAAGCCAATGCTTAAGAAAAAACCAACCAGTAATATATCTTTTAAATTAAGTAACGATTTTGATAATTCGCCAGCTTTTTTATGCGGTGCAAACATCATTCCTATTATAAGTGCTCCTAAATCACCTTTAAGGCCTGCATATTCAAATGAGTTATAACCTGCAATAAGCGCAAAGAAAAAGCCAAATAATGGGAGTAGCTCACCATGTTTAGAGCGATTAAGCACCCAGTACATAAGAGGGCGCAATAAAGGTAGAGCAACAATAAGCGCTAACGCCCAAACATTAGGGACTTTGCCTGTACTAATTGCTAAAAATATTACGGCGAATATATCTTGCATTACCAATATACCAATGGCAATTTTGCCGTGTAAGCTTGCCATTTCTCCGCGTTCTTCGAGTACTTTCACCGCAAATACAGTACTAGAAAAACTTAGGGCAAATCCAACTAATAAGGCGCTTTGCCAACTCAAGTCGACAAAAAGAGGGAGGGCGAAGACCCCAAGCAATAACATAAAGCCACTGAATAAAGCACTACTAAAAATAATGTGAAGCGTGGCTGGTGCCCAGACTTGCGGTTTCATTAAGCTATTAACTTTGAGTTTTAAGCCAATGCTGAATAATAAAAGGGTAACACCAAGGGCTGCAATTGTATCAAGCAGTTCTGTACTTTTATAACCCGATAAATTTAAAGCAAAGCCTGCTAATAAAAAGCCAATAAGAGGAGGTAGTTTTAATTGGTAAACAGCAAAACCACAAACAAACGCGGTAGCAAAATAGATTAGTTCCATAATTCTTAATATCACTTCATTTGGTATTGCAGTGTAGCGAAAAACTCATATCAATGAAAATAAATATAGTGTAAAGACATGCTCATTTAATGAAGTTGATACTTTACTGCGTATGAAAAATGCTCATATAACACGTATTTAATCGTAAATAGCATGTA
Source organism: Pseudoalteromonas sp. BSi20495 (assembly GCF_000241185.1). Lineage (NCBI taxonomy): Bacteria > Pseudomonadati > Pseudomonadota > Gammaproteobacteria > Alteromonadales > Pseudoalteromonadaceae > Pseudoalteromonas > Pseudoalteromonas sp. BSi20495. The sequence continues at coordinate 8,957 of NZ_BADY01000089.1, read as the reverse complement.
AATAACACTTTTTCACTGACAACCGCTTTTAAATATGGTTAAGATGCGATAACGAAGAGGTTTAAGTTAGAGCATATAACAGAGCCGCTCAGCTTAAGGAGAAATATATGTTTAAAAAGATTTTAGCATCGGTAGGTATTGGTGCCGCTAAAGTAGACACTATTTTAGAGACAGAGCACTTGCAACCAGGTCAGCTTTTCAATGCACAAATTGTAATTACTGCAGGTGATGTAAGCCAAGAAATATCAGGCTTAGATTTGCTACTAATGACTCGTGTTAAAGTAGCAGGAGATGATGGGGATTATTTTACTAATCATGTAATTGATCAGTGGCGCATCACTGAAATTGGTACAATTGAGCCTGGCGAAGTTAAAAGTATTCCTTTTGAGGCGCGTCTTCACTCTGAAACACCAATTACAGAAATTAATGCAGGTTACAATCAATCTCACGTTTGGCTAGAAACTGGTTTGGATATTGATTTAGCACTTGACCCTACTGATAAAGACCATTTGCATATTTACCCTAATGAAGCAGTTAAAACCTGTATGCAGGCAATGGAAAAATTAGGTTTTAGCTTAGCTAAAGCTGATGTGGAGAAGGGGCATTTACGCGCATCTACATTTCAGTCTGTATCTGGCTGTTATCAAGAGCTTGAATATAAACCTAATAGCAGAAGCTTATTTGGCATTCAGGAAATTGAATTGTCGTTTGTGCCGGAAGCGCATAAAACACATGTTTTAATTGAGCTCGATCGTGCTTTTAAAGGTGATGGTTATATTGACGTAACAATAGAGCATGATCATGTTAATCTTTCACAGCTTTGTGATCAGTTAGAGCGTTTATTTGCTTAATACTCGCCAGTGATTTAAATAAACCCAGCTTAGGCTGGGTTTTTTGTCTATAGGATTTAATATGCAGTTTAAATGTGAGTCATTTGAGGCTTTTGATACACATACACTTTTTACTATTGTTCGTGGTCGGGTGGATGTGTTTGTAGTTGAGCAGGCTTGTCCTTACCCAGAGCTTGATGATCATGATGTTGCTGTAACTACTCGGCACATATATAGCATTGATAATAATAAGTTGCTTAGCTACGCTCGTTGTTATGATAGAAACGCGCAGTACAGCTCAATAGGGCGTGTTTTAGTGAATGAAAAGGTACGAGGCAAAGGTTATGCAAGTGAGCTTGTAGTTACAGCTATAAATTGTTGTAAAGACCAGTGGCCTGAGCGTGATATTTACATTGGCGCGCAAACATATTTACTCGACTTTTATCGCTCATTTGGTTTCGAAAGTGTGGGGGAAGAGTACCTTGAAGATGGTATTCCTCATCAAGACATGATTTTAAAAGTGGTTTAGTGATTTTAGTTACGCTAAGTGACTTAATTTAATAGCTAACAAAATAGCCCACAAATGTGGGCTATTTTTATAGTGCTTAACCTAATAACGAATGTAAAAAAACTGTACCTATTGCTAGTGGGCATACAAACTTAGTATACCAAGGCCATATTTTCCAAAAAAATGTATTATGGACTTCAGGGTTTCCTTGCTGAATAGCTTTGAGTAGTGAACCCCTGTACCAAATCCAACCAACAAATATGCAACACATTAACCCTAATAGTGGTTGGGCAACTTTCGTTGTAAGTGTTATAACCAGACCAAATAAAGAGCTGAGATTGCATACAATTGTAATACTAACGACAGCAATTAAAGCGCCAATGAACCAAGTAGCTTGCACACGTTTCATTGCAAAGCGTTCTACTGTGTATGATACCGGTGCTTCAAGCATTGAGATTGATGACGTTAGCGCTGCTATGCTCATCAACGCAAAAAATGCAAAGCCAACAAATAAGCCTACGCTACCCATACCATCAAATAATGCAGGTAGTACTTGGAATACTAATGTATCTTCTGATAACAGCTTCCCTGTTACCGGTGAAAATATTTCTACGCCTTGTGCTTGAGCGACATACATTGCAGGAATAATAAGTAAACCTGCTACAAAGGCAATGAAGACGTCAATAAGAGTTACATAAGCACCTAATGAAACGAGGTTCTCTTTTTTACTAATGTATGAGCCATAAATAATCATTACACTGGTACCCAATGATAATGAGAAAAAAGCTTGGCCTAACGCACTGACTAATAACTGAGGATCAAAAATAGAAGAAAAATCAGGAACTAAGTACGCCTTTAAGCCTTCCATTGCGCCATTTTGCGTCATTACATAAGCAATTAATGAAAATAAAATTCCCAGTAATGCAGGCATTAAACGCTTTGACCATTTTTCTATACCATTTTCAACACCTCGACTAATAATAGCGACGGTTAATACGATAAAGATCATAGTAAATATAATATTTCGCGTAAGTGATTGCTCGCTTAGCCATGTGGATGTAGAGTTTGCACCAACAAGCGTCGCTATTGGCTCTGCTGTTGCGCTGAGCATCCAACCGGCAACAATCGCGTAAAAACTTAATATAAATCCAGCACATAAAATACCGCCAAAACCCACAATAAACGCGAAGTGTTTTTGCCAAGGTCTATTAGATATTTTTTGAAGCGATGAAACTGCATTTGCTTGACCATGGCGACCAATCATAAGTTCGGCCATTAAAGCTGGGTAAGCCAAAAAGAACGCGAGTACTAAATATGCAACTAAAAAAGCAGCACCACCATTGCTGGCTGTTTGTGTAGGGAATCCCCAAATATTACCCAAGCCAACAGCAGAACCTGCGGCGGCCATAATAAAACCAAAACGAGAACTAAACTCGCCTCTAACTGCGCTCATATTATTGTACTTCTCTATTTTTTGACGGCGCAGACAATCTACTGGAAATGTAAAAAAATAAAAAGTGCTTATTTGCTGATCTCACACAATTTAGTATGCCAGTAGTATGGTATACGCGATGTTTTTAATAAATGTTACTGTATAGTTATAGTTAACAGGTTTTTTTGTTTTTAAAATGTTAATTACAGGGTGTAATTAATGCTTTACGCTTTGTGATGTTGATCGATAATGAGTGTAAAGCAGGCTCCACCTAATTGGTTACTTTTACTTACTTTTACGCTGCCATGATGCCAATCAGCTACTTTTTCAACAATCGCAAGGCCTAGCCCATAGCTTTTATCTGCGCGGTTACGATGTTCTTCTTCTTTGAAAAATGGGCTAAATACGTTGTTAAAATTTTCTTTTGCTATACCAGGGCCATCGTCTTCAACAGTGATTACAAGCTGGTGTTCGTACACTTTAGCACTTAGATAAATATGTAGCTCTGCGAAGTCACAAGCATTATTTAATAAGTTAGTTATTGCACGAGCAAGCCAATGTAAGTCGGCATTGATAATGTCACTTGAGCTATTAAGTTGTACGTTGAGCATTTGCGATTCAAATTTAGGTGCAAGTTGTATTAATATATCACTGAGATAGTGCTTAATATTAGTTGAAGAGTAGGTCAATTTGTTGGCATTTTGCTCAAGCGTTGCAAAGGCTAAATAGCTTTTTAACATAGACTCCATATGGTCTAAATCGCTTTCCATACGGGATAAATATTTTTTTATTTGTTGCTCATCATAGCTATCAATAGCCGCATCTAATCCAAAGCGCAGGCACGCAATGGGTGTACGAATATCGTGAGATAAGCTTGACGCCATTAGTTTATTTTCGGCGACTAGTTTTTCTATCTGACTGGCCATTCTGTTAAATGTGAGCTCTACATCTTTTATGTAGGTGAAGTGCGATACTTTAATTCTTGCTTGTACATTACCTGAGGCAAACTTTTTAGCTGCTTCATTTAAGACTGTTAAGCGCTTTGCAAGAGGGGTAATAATAAACCCCATAAATACGCACAAACCAGCATAAAATAGTAGTGTTAAAAATATATCATTGCGCTGCTCAGTATCTACGCGTTTGTCTAACCGCATTGATATATGAAAGGGGCTTAATATTTGACTACTATAAAGCATATAGAAGCCTTGTTGATCTTCTAAAATCAACCCACCGGCAGTGTGCATCTGTAATAATAATGAAGGAGGTAGTGCGAGAGATTCATTGTGCTTGTAATCAATTAATAAATTAAACTCATTCGCTAGTTGCTTTACATAACGACCACGTTCAGAAGTTGGGATATTAGCTAATTGTTTGCTAAAGCCCATTATCATCTTACTTTGCACACTAAATTCATCTTCTGAGGTTTGTGTTTGTTGGCTAAATGCATCAATTAACCAGCCAAGTACAACGATAGATAAAAGCGCACTGCTAAGTAGTGAAATATAAAACTTCTTCACTTATGTATCACTTTTTACCATGCGGTAGATACGAGTAAGTAACCTCGTCCCCATATAGTTTTAATTTTAGTCGGATTTTGTGGATCATCATTAAATTTTTTGCGCAGTGCTGAAATAAGTACGTCAACACTTCTATCCAAGCCGTCATACTCACGGCCTTTTGTTGCTTTAAAAACAGCATCACGTGATACGACTTGACCCGCATTACTCGTTAAATAGTGAAGAAGTAAATACTCTGCGCTGGATATATTTATATCAAGATCGTTTAATTTTACGCTTCTAGATTCTGTGTTAATACTCAGCGTGCCAACCGTTATTAATTTTTCGTTTGCCAGTGATTTGTTTGGTTCATTATTTTGGCGAAGTGCAGCTTTAATTCTAGCTAAAAGTGCACGAGGGCGAACTGGTTTCATGACATAGTCACTTGCACCAACTTCTAACCCTATTACTTCATCCATTTCTTCATCGCGTGCGGTGAGCATTATAATAGGGGAGTTATAAAAGCTACGCAGTTCTCTGCATACGCTAATTCCGTCTTGTCCAGGAAGCATAATATCAAGTAGGACAATGCTAGGGTTTAAGGTTTTTACTTGGCCAATAACCTCGTCGCCTCGATGGCATACATGGGTCGTATAACCTTGCTCCGTTAAGTATTCTGCAACCCACTGAGCGAGCGATACATCATCTTCAACGAGTAAAATAGTGCCGTAGTTATTCATAAATTATCCTTAATGTGTTTATTAAAATAATCGCCAACGGCGTTTCTTTTGTCTGTTTTGATATACCCACTGTAGTTTTACTTCTGTAAGGCTAATAACTTTAGATGTATTACTATCAAAGAGCTCAAATGAGATACTCTGCTGTGAATCAAAAGCATAATTAAAAGTTCCTTCCTTTTGTTTAAGCCAGCATTGCATAATGTACTTTGAGGTCGCATCGCGTAAGCAGTAATTGCCAAACGTTGGCTGATGCCATGTTAGAGTGATATCAGCATAACAGTTTCTTCCTTCTCTAAGTGCGACACAAGTATCTGGAAGCGCAATAAGCGCATTGGGCATTTCATCTGCTTTTGATAAAAATGCCGTAGGGAAAAGCAGAAAAGCACAGACCCATCTAAAATACATAACGAAGGCCTACCTTGGCTTGGTGTTGATATCTTCGAGTAATAATAGGGCTTTCATCAATCTCATTTGAAAACCAAGTCGTCAGCCATCCTGCTAAAAAGACCCAATCTTGGTTAATTGGGTACTCAGCATGGAATTCAAACATCATACTGCTACTTGCATTTGTTCTATAAATTGGACGATCACTCGTCGCTTCACTACTGTCTATACCAAAATAATAATTGGTGAAGTCACTAGAGTAAGCACTCAACCCAACTCCAGTTCTAAACTCCCAGTTACGCCAGGGTAAAATATGGCTAAAAAAGGTATTTACGATCCAGCCATTATGTGTGCCAGAAATGTCATGAAGGTATTCAAAAGAAATTTGTGAGTTTTCAAATCGACGAGTTAATCTGAGTCCGGTATCAAAATCGTAGTTACGTGTTTTTATACCCCTTAACTCATCGATAATGCCATCATTGTATAGACCAAGTCCTTTATCGTTAAAGCCACTTTGAACATTTGTACCTAAAATATCGAGACCCCAATCAAACTTGTCTATCAGGCTGTAACCTACAACAAGGCCGCCACTTAGTTGATTATGATCAAAGTCGAGATAAAAATTTTCATAAGATAGGGCAAGTGTTAAGTCAACCAGCATTCCATGGTCATAAGAGTCGACACCTATTAGGTAAGAGTCACCGATATGATAACCAACACCAGCGCTCCAATCCCATGCAAAACCTTGAGTTGGCTCTAAGGTGTTATCAGCATAATAACGATTACTTGCCATACTTGAAGTACTAAAAATACTCATACATAGGAGTGTAATGATAAAAAAAGTATAATTAAGTAAAGCGTTTTTCATCTCAAAAGAGCCTAATTATTATATGTTATAAAGCGTAGTATATTGTTAATACGTTCCTTAAATCTGTAAAAAAATGTAGCAAACATTAGAAATTACTGAACTTTAATTTTATCGATTAATATACTGCTTAAATAAAATTGCATCATTGGGGTTAATGCACTTATTTCTGTACGATTACATGGACCGCTAAGCTTTGTTAAGCTTGATAACTTAGATAGTGTTTTGTAGCTAGGAATTTGTATTTCTTTACCTAACCTTGCTAAACGTGCCTCTTCTGTATTTTGCTGGTGGATAAAGGCAACAACTTCTAATTCATTCGTAATTTTTTGTTCTTCATTAAAACTATACACTAGCGGCTCACGATGAAAGCTTGCGCTGTCGATTGAAGACTTAGCAAACCAGACAATGTCGCCAGACTTTTTATGAGTTAGACGCATGCTGACTTGAGCAAAAATAGTGGCACATTGTTGAATTGGGTACTGTTGGGCAACCTCTGTATAAAACGAAAAGGGTTTTTGTGGCTGTTTAATTAAATATTTTGTATCGTCTGTAAATGACAAATCAAGCTGCTGTATAGTAAGAACATAGTCACTATTATTTTTTGTCGTTACTTTTAATGCTTTGTCGTTTAATGCTTGGCTTATTTGCGATAATAGTGTGTCTGTTAGGCTTGCTTTGTCTGAAATTATCTTAACAGTTTGATTTTTTATAACTTTATGCGCAGGTAATTGAACAGATTTAACTTTTGGTGACGAATGAGTCGTTTCATATTCAAGCTGGTATGTTTGGCTTTTTAAGTTAGGCTTCAACGGCATAGCCAAAGGCTCCGCTGGTTGTTTTGTGATAACACACCCGCTTAAAAATAAAATAAAAAGTGACACAACTAAAAAACGCATAAGTACTTCACACCCACTAAAAATACAATAATCGTCGTATTGTACGTTAGTCCAAACAAAACTTCATGATATTATGTACCTAGATGTAGTTTAAAAAGATAAAAATTATAAAAAATGAAGTACCTCCCTCCTGTATTGTATAGCCTTTTAGCGCTGTGTTTATTGCTTAGCTCCATAGATGTCGTAGCAAAAACGGATCCCGGTTGGGATTCATTTGTAAAAAAGTACGGTCGCTATGTCGAAAAGAAACTAAAGAGTAAAGGTATTCCCGGTGCGGCATTATCGATAGTTAATATTCAAAATAGTGACTACATTCATCCGATAGGAGCTACCAAAGCACGTAATGGGCAAAGTGTTGATGCTCATACTCGTTTTAGATTGGCATCTGTGTCTAAAACCTTTGCAGGTTCGTTAGCTGCAAAGCTAGCCTCTGACGGGATATTAAGGTTAGATGAACCAATAAGTAATTATATTCCAGAGTTCAAAAACACAGTGTATGAAGATGATTTAAAAGTATTTCACCTTTTAAGTCACTCAAGTGGTTTAGTACCAAATGCATACGATAACTTAATTGAGTCGCGTATGCGCTACCCCGATATTGTTGAAAAGCTACTTAGCGTTAAGCCAATTTGTGAACCCGGACAATGCTACGGTTATCAAAATGTAATGTTTAGCTTAATTGACGATGTGATTTTTCACGCTACAAATAAAAATTATTCCCAATGGTTAAGTAAAGCTGTTTTTTTACCTCTGAAAATGGCAGATGCCAGTTTAGGTTATGATGGTATGGTAAAAGATAAAAATTTTGCACTCCCTCACGTGCGTGGTAAAAAGCGTTGGTATACTGCTAAACTTAAAAAAAATTACTATAAAGTAGGGCCCGCTGCAGGTGTTAATGCCAGTGCTAGTGATATGGCTATTTGGTTAAAAGCGCAACTAGGACAATACCCTGATGTTCTATCGCTAGATGCGTTAGCAAAACAAACACGTCCTTATACACATACAAAAAAAGAACTGTATCGCAGGGTGTGGAAAAAGCACCTTAATGAAGCATACTACGGCTTAGGCTGGCGTGTTTATAGCTACGCGGAAGAAACGCTTTATTATCATAGCGGGTGGGTTCAAGGCTATAGAAGTGATGTGGTTGTATTTCCTCACTTAAATATTGGTTTTAGCTTAATAGTTAATGCTGAAACTGGCGTAATCAATGAACTAACGACTGAATTCATCGACAGACTATTAGAATACAAACGAGGTAAAAAAATATGAATAATAAAATAATATTAGCAATCATTTTTTTAGTTATGTTATTTAATTGTAGTTTGGCATTTGCAACACCGGATGAAATATATTTGTTTCGTCATAGCGAAAAATTAGCGGGTAAAAATCCAGCGCTCTCAGAGGCGGGAAAGGCACGTGCAAATAATTTAGTTACTTTTTTTAAAGAATATCAAAAGATACATATTTTCAGCAGCAACTATAAACGTACGTTACAAACAGCAGCTCCTTTGCAGGCATATTTTAATATCGACGTAAATGTGTATAACGCAGGTGAGCTAAGTGATTTAAAAAATGAGTTACTAAAACTAAAAGGTGTAGTTGTTGTTATTGGGCACAGTAATACAACACCGCAATTAGCCGAGCTACTTTCGAATGAAAAAGTGCCAGCAATGAGTGAAACACAATTTACTCAGTACTTTATATTAAATAAGAAGCCCAGTAGTACTGGCAGTGAATATGATGTAACCCATCATAAAATGAGTTTTTAATTTAAAACGTAAAATAACAAAAAACCAGCATTAA
>NZ_BADY01000090.1:0-6164 GCF_000241185.1 Pseudoalteromonas sp. BSi20495 | reverse complement strand
CTTTTTGTTTACAGCAATTGTATTACTAATTAATTGCGGCTTATTCGTATTCTAACGGGTCTGTAATGTTATTTAGTGCAAATGCTTCAAGGCGTTCTTGGCACGCGCCACATTTACCACAGGCCTTTTCACGGCCGTTATAACAGGTCCACGTTTGGCTGTAATCTAAACCCATTTCAATACCGTCGGTTAAAATACCAATTTTAGTATTGTTTAAGTATGGGCTAAAAATTTCTACCGCGTCGTAGTTAGCAATACGGCACACGTCATCCATTTTTTGCACAAATTCAGGACGGCAGTCAGGGTAAATAGCATGATCCCCAGAATGAGCGCCGTAATAAACTTTGCCAGCTTTAAGTGATACCGCGTAGCCAACAGCAAGCGAGAGCAAAATCATATTACGATTAGGTACAATCGTACTTTTCATGCTTTCTTCTTCGTAATGGCCTTCAGGTACGTCAATATCATCAGTAAGTGATGAGCCACCAATAAGTTGGTTAATCGCCGAAATATCAACAATTTTATGTGGAACGTTTAATTTTTCACACACACTTGCCGCTACTTTAAGCTCTTTTACATGACGCTGACCATAGTCAAATGAAAGGGCATATACATCATGGCCTTGTTGCAGGGCTTTATTTAGTACGGTAAACGAGTCCATACCGCCGGAATAAATAACAACTACTTTTTGCGTCATATCTGTTTTGCTCTTAGTTTTAATAGAGGTTTATATCAGGGCGCGATATACTACACGGCCGCAGCTTAAATAACAATTTTTGCACAGCGCTTTTTGGTTTTTTAATAGTAGCAATTTGGCTGCTAGGTAGTAAGTGAGATCTCTTTTGTACAAAATTAATGAAGTGTTTGAAACCATTCAAGGTGAAGCTAGTTTTACCGGCACACCCTCAATATTTTTACGTTTGCAAGGTTGCCCAGTAGGCTGCTCTTGGTGCGACACCAAGCAAACGTGGGATGTTGATAATGTATATAAAGTATCGCTGGATGAAACCGTAGAAAAAAAAGCCGACTCAGATCATTGGGCTAACGCCAGTGCAGAGCAAATTTTAGCGCTGTTTCAATCACGTGGGTATACCGCAAAGCATGTAGTAATTACCGGCGGCGAGCCATGTATGTTCGACTTAAATCCAGTATGTAACTTATTACACGAACACGGCTTTAGCACACAAATAGAAACCAGCGGCACGTTTGAAATACTCGCCCCAGAGCAAACATGGGTAACGGTATCGCCAAAAATCAATATGCGCGGCGGTTATGAAGTACTTACCAGCACCATGAAGCGTGCAAATGAGATAAAACACCCCGTTGCGATGCAAAAGCACGTAGAAGAGCTAGAAGAATTATTTGCTAAAACAGGCGTTAATCCAAAGCTTGTTTACTTGCAGCCAATTAGCCAAAAAGTATCAGCAACTAAATTAGCAATCGACACCTGTATTGCTAAAAACTGGCGCCTATCAATACAAGTACATAAGTATTTAGGAATTAGTTAAAGCCAGCTTAAAGTTATAGTACGTAGGTTGGGTAGAGCGTAGCGAAACCCAACGAACCTCCAATTTCACACCGTTTTACAACAACGCTCTATAATATTTAAATACACAGGCCGTATAAGCGAAGCGCCATCCGACAGTCCTGTACTTTATAGCCTGAACTTTATAACCTAAGATTACATCTACCCTAAAGCTCATATCTTCTTCGTTAATTGTGCTAATTAGTTTACTATGCGCGACTTAAAAATATTCTACTACTTACCACTAGGCTTATATGTCCGCAAATGCACTCTACACCGACCTTTCTGATTACTACGACTTAATGTGCGCAGATATAGATTATCAAGCCCAAAGCAATTCTATTCACAGGCTGCACCAAATTTTTGGTAATGGCGCAAACACCCATCTAGATTTAGCATGTGGCACCGGCCCGCATGTACGCCACTTTATTGATAACGGCTATAAAAGTAGTGGGCTTGATTTAAACCAGCCAATGCTCGATAAAGCAAAAGTTCGTTGCCCAGAAGCGCAATTTTCGTTGCAAAACATGAGTGAATTTAAAGTCACCGAGCACTTAGATTTAATTACCTGCTTTTTGTATTCAATCCATTACTGCGACGGCATTAATAAGTTAAAAGAATGCCTTGCTAGCGTACACAGCGCATTAAACGTAGGTGGAATATTTTGCTTTAACACGGTTGATAAAAACAAAATCGACAGCGATTCATTTGTAGAGCACACCGCAACAAGCGAAAATAGCTTCTTCACATTTCGCTCTGGCTGGCACTATAGTGGCAGCGGCAGTAAACAGTTATTAAAACTCAGCATAGAAAAAACCACCGCAGACAAAACACTTGTATGGCACGACGAGCACCCAATGGTTGCTTTTAGTTATACCGAGCTTAAAGAAGCCCTAAAACCGTACTTCGAAATCCACATATTTGAACATGACTACGACAAAATAACCCCATGGGCACAGCGCTCAGGCAACGCCATTTTCGTCTGCGTAAAAATTTAAGGCGAACATTCATCAAGAAGAGATAAAAGTTTGGGTAGAGCGCAGCGAAACCCAACGAGCTCCAACGAACCTCCAATACCCACGGCCCAATAACCCCGCATTATATATTTGAAAACGTAGGTCGGATAAGCGAAGCGCCATCCGACACAGTAACTTATTTAAGTTTCGGCGAATATGAATAGCTAATTAATTATGATGTATGAAGTCAAGATTTGATAATCATATAGAAAGTTCCTCGAGTTTTTCGATACAGTTGTGTTGACCAAAACATAAACTGTACCTCGAGGAACTTAGTATGAAACTATATGGTGGAATTGACTTGCATTCAAATAATTGTGTTATTGCTATCATTAATGAACAAGGTGAAACGCTTAGCTGCAAGCGTTTAAATAATGACATCTCTGTCATTTTATCTTTTTTAGCCCCGTATAAAGACAAGCTAGCAGGACTTGTTGTTGAATCAACATTTAATTGGTATTGGTTAGTTGATGCATTAATGGATGCAGGATTTAAGCTTCACTTAGCAAACCCCGCTGCAATTCAACAATATTCAGGCTTAAAACATGCTGATGACCATAGTGATGCACGCTGGTTAGCTGAAATGCTACGTCTAGATATACTCCCTGAAGGCTATATTTATCCACGTGAACTCAGGGCTGTTCGAGATTTAATGCGCAAACGAATGGACATTGTTCAACAGTCCACTAAAAACTTATTATCGGTGCAAAGTTGTTACATGCGTCATCTTGGTTATAAGCTCGGTAGCAACAAAATAAAGCAAATGGCTGCTATCAGAAAAGGCGTTGATACTGAGCAGGTACATGCAGACTTTAGCTCAATGAATACAGCACTGTCAGTCATTTCTAACCTCTCATTAATACGCTGTGCTCAACAGCAAATTAATGCGATAGAGGGCGCTATTTTAAAACAAACATCACTCTCCCCTGAATTTATAAACCTATCCAGTATTGATGGAATTGGGAATACTTTAGCACTGACTATTATGTTAGAAACCGGCACGATTAAACGTTTTGATAGCCCAGGTAATTTCTCATCGTATTGTCGCTGTGTTAAAGGGGCAAGGTACAGTAATGGAAAGAAAAAAGGCGCTACGAATCAGAAGAATGGTAATCGTTATTTAGCGTGGGCTTTTACTGAGGCCGCTAATTTTGCAATTCGTTATAACCCAACAGTTAAAAAATATTATCAACGAAAACTGGCTAAAACAAACAAGGTAGTTGCGATTAAAACGGTTGCACATAAGCTCGCAAGAGCGTGTTATCACGTGCTTAAAGACAATGTACCATTCGATGAACACAAGGCGTTTGCTTAGCGTCTATAAAACAAATTAGGTTAACGTGTTGAGCTCGTAATGGGGTTGGTAAAACCATTAGATTTGATTGAGCCTGCACGTTAACCGCTCATATTTTAAATACTGGATATGCCCAATGTTTGAGCCACACAGGGTTGGTTATGTGTAAGCATAAACCACAGACTTGTTATAGCGCAGTGTGTAAACACAGCCAGAAACTGGACTGACATTGGTACTAAACGATGACTGAGGCGAAAGCCAAGGGCCTTAATTAATCATCAATAATGCTTAATTAAACTGCCTAAATTCATATGGGTGACTGGTGCATATTCACACCAATCGACGTCATTACTAGGTGCGTAGTCATATTTAAATTGAGTTTAAATAATAAGAACACTTGGTTTTTGAATAAAAAGATCAAGAAAACACAGCTGCCTGCTTGACCGGAATTTTCTAATGGGTGACCCCTATGGCTCTTCAGGATGATGAGAAAGAAGTGATTGAGATATTGAGTGACTTTTTAGTTTAATCTATAAGAAGTTATGTAGAATAGATGTAAATTTACAATAAAAATAATCAGGAATGGACTCATGCTAATAAAAGAAATCTTTGAAATAGTAAATTCAATTAATAATGACTTTACCGAAATTAAAAAATATATAAATAAAACAAACTCATATTCTAAAATTAGCAGTGTAGTTAAGCAACTGACTATTATTGATAATGATCTTCAGAATATTACCGGTGAACTTTCCGAGTTAGCAAATGTTGCGGACGATAATTTCTTAAGTAAATTTGAAGTGGGTTCATATCGCATACAGGGCTATATAAGTAAGCCCGAGTTACTATTAGCTACTATTTCAAATCACCTACACAGTTTAGATGTTAACTTTGATAATTTTTTACAGACAGCTCAGGAGCTCTCAGAAGTTAATGATCACGTATCAATATTGATACAAACTGTATCTAAAAAAGTAAATCAACTCATACAAGCTTTTAATGCAACTAAAGTTGGAACACTTGAGTTAGAGGACGCTAGGTCGTTTGACTACTCTAAAGTTCAAGAGAGAATTATCGCTGAGTCCTTGAAAGTTATAGGTAAAGAATTAGATTCTCAATTTAGTGATCATAAACAGCAAACAGACAAAATGGTTCAAAAATTCCAAAGTAAAACAAATGAGGTTGAAATTGCAATAGACAATAATCTCGAGGTATTACGGACTAAGGCTAATGTAATTGAAGAACTATTCGAAACCACTTTAGCTGAGCTGGAAGAGAAAAAAGAGCAAATGGATGAAGTTCTAGGGCAGACTGCTAATAGGGTAATGGCACAAGATTATGACCATAGTGCAGCAGACGAGAAAAAAGCGGCTAATTGGTTAAGAGTTGGGTCAATATCTTGTATGGCGATTATTATATATATCGTCTGCTATTCATTTTATGATTCAACTCATTCTGGTTTTAGCTGGGAAAGTTCTATTTTTCGAACTGTGTTAGTTTTTATTCTATCAATCCCAGCTGCTTATTTGTCTAGAGAATCAACAAAGCACCGCGAGCAACAATATAACTACCATCACACAGCATTAGATTTAAAAGCAATTACACCTTACATTGCATCACTCCCAGAAGCAGACCAAAATAGAATTAAAATTTCAATTGCTGAACGGATTTTTGCTTCTAGGCAAACAAATGTAGCTCAACAAGACAGTTTCCCTTTAAATACACAAGAACTGATGATGGAGCTTATTAAAAAAGTAAATATTAGTAGTAAGAAGGAAGAACAATCAAAATCAAAGGATGCGAACTAAAATGTTCAGGAAAATAGATAAATATTTAGATGATGTAGTCTCTCCATACTGGGAGGTTATTATGTATTTTTTGCTAGGACTTTTCATGTTGACGGGGCTAATTGTTACTTTTTTTGTGATGAATCGTTAGCTGGTAAGTTTTCTAGTTTCGGAAGTTTTGCTAGCTTTTTAATAGCAACTGCTGCTTTCATGTATGCAAGGAAAGAGTACTTAAGGCAGAGAGGCTTGAATGAACGAATTGGAATGCAAGTAGTGACGTTACCGAAGTTAAGGAATTACTTAGCAAGTAACGTTGTTATGATTGCTTCAAACTACCACTCAGTAACAACAGGGTTTAAGAACAAAGATGGAGAGCTGACGGGAGGTTTTAATGAATTGGATGATGAAGATAAGGATGATATAAGGTTTGAAAATAATAGATTAGAAAAAGAATTGCATGAAATCTGGCAGGAGTTTATGGCTCAAAGAGAAAAAGCCTTTTTCCATGAAGCTAAATTCAGATATATTTTCACAGATAAATA
>NZ_BADY01000091.1:0-47917 GCF_000241185.1 Pseudoalteromonas sp. BSi20495 | reverse complement strand
TACGTGTGCTATTAGTATTATTAACCTTATTCATACAATGTTTATAGAAAATGCAGGACGGATACCTAAATCAATAGAGCAATTACAAGCTCAAGTTGAACATCACATATTACCGATAAAACAGGAGCGGGCGTATCCGAGATGTGTGAAACCAAAACCCAGTAAATACCCCAATAAAAAACGCCAGTCAGCTGTTAACTGACTGGCATTATGCACAAGGTAGGCTTTTAAAAATTAATATAATTTAAGGTTATCTTTAGAAGAAGTTAACTTTAAACTCAGCGCCAACATAGCGTTCTTCATTAACCATTGCTGTGTTGTTATTAAAGTCGATTGCACCAATAGCAACTTGCTCATCAAATAAGTTACGAGCAAAAACAGCTACTTCGTATTCATTATCATCCTGAGCCCAAGTATAACCGGCGCGCACACCTACTTCTGTTAACGGTTTACCTTCAAACTCAACCGCTTCATATAAGAAGAAGTTAACTTTACTGCGGTACGATACATCGGTGTAAGCGTAAAAGTTACCATCGGCTAGTTCTTTTGAATAACGAAGTGTTATGTTAGAAATAAACTCAGGTGCATTAGGTAAGCTATTACCATCAATGATTGCTCTGCCATTCACTGTCGTATCAGTAATATGCAATGTGTCACGATCTGGTACAGGAATGGTAATGCTGTTATCTTTTAACTCTGTTTTGTTATAACTAAAGTTAAACGTGGCATTAAGCTCATCAGTTAATACCCACTCGGTATCAAGTTCAAAACCATAACCTGTTGTCTTATCTGCATTGAGCAAACTTGTGGTATTTGCAGTCCCACCTACAGCAGTTAATTGCTGATCATCCATAGTAAAATAATAAATACTCGCATTTACACGCCCGCGACCATCAAGTACGTCTGATTTGAAACCTGTCTCATATGAAGTAACAGTTTCAGAGTCAGCTGTAGTAACCTCGTCAGAGAACGTGATACGACCTTGAATACTAGGAGCGCGGAATGTATTTGCAACTCGTGCATATAAATTAACATCATCATTTAATTTATAAGACGCTGAAATATCCCAACTTACATGATCATCACTTACATCAGTTGTACGGGTGATATCGTTTGTACATTGTATCAAGTTATTTAGGCAGTCATCGCTAACTATTTTACGTACTGCTTCAAAGTCTTTTTCATCGTCAGAGTAACGAAGGCCAGCCGTTAGTTTTAAATCATCAGAAACAGTGTAATCTACAGAACCAAATACAGCCCAAGCTTTAGTATCTTGCTGTTGATTAACGTAACCGTTTAACGCGCCCCCAGCTAACGTATTGTAGCCGAAGTTTTCAATCGTTACTGATTCATCAAAATAAAATAAACCGGTTTGAAAATTAACATCGCCGTCAAAGTTACTCGCTAAACGTAATTCTTGCGTGTATTGGTCGTGATCTGGTAAACCACTTTCACTTTCTGATGGGAATGGAATTGAACCTGGACCATGAAACTCACCTAAAAAGTCAGCACCATAACCACCATCAATATCGCCACGCGAGTTTACTTCTGCGCTTTCCCAACCTGAAATTGAAGTAATAGTGTAATCATTAAAATCATATTCTAGCTTTAAGCTTAAACCTTGTGCATCAACAGTTTGCTTTTCACGTGCTGCTGCATCGTGGTAAACAACTTTATAATCAAAGTCATCAACTAGATCGTTAGTGCCACTTTTAATTGCATTCGCACGAAATGGAATAGGTGTGCCATCCATATTACGTACGTGATAATTAAGTAAGGCTGAAAAATCATCTTTTTCATATAAGAATTGAACACGTGCAGCTCTATCAGTGTAACCACCTAATACATCATCTTGTTCAAAACCTGGCGCACGGTTATCAATAAAATTATCTTTGTCTTGCCAAAGAACAGAAACACGTGCTGAAAGATTATCAGTTAAACCACCACCCACCGCGCCTCTAAAATCAACGGCACTGTCTGTGCCATATGATACTGAGCTAAAACCTTCAAATTCTTGGCTAGGTTTAACCGAATCAAATTTTACAAGACCAGCCGGTGTATTACGGCCAAACAATGTACCTTGCGGACCACGTAAAACCTCTACACGCTCAACATCAAATACAGGGAAACCTTTTAGAATCGCATTTTCTTGAACGATATCGTCAACAACCAGTGACACAGGTTGTGATGCATTTAAATCAAAGTCGGTATTGCCTAAACCACGAACATAAAAACGTGGAAATGTACGACCATAAGAAGACTCAATCGCTAAACTTGGAATTTTCGCATTCATAAAGCGAATATCCATACCGGCAGAGCTATACACATCAAGGTTATCACCTTGTAATGCAGATACTGCCACGGGTACTTCTTGAGCGTTTTCGACACGTTTACGAGCGGTTACTTGAATAACTTCTAATTGGTTGCTTTTTTTAGCTGTTTCTTGCGCAGCTAAAGAAGAAAATGAAGTACCTGCTACTGCAGAGAACAACGTTGCGTTAATTAGGGTTGCTAACGTAGATCGTTTCATTGCTTTCATGTTGGGTTTAACCTTTTGTGTGCACTCTTATTCAACGGTTTATGTGTTGCGCAATTTATACCATGGAGGTAGATTGCGGGTTCGACCAATTTTTCGCGTCTTGCTATAGGCTGCGCGGACCTTATTATCGAGAGTACAAAAACGATGTTATAAGGCTGAACGAACGATCGATATTATACCACCACGTAATAATTTTACTGCAAAAAGATGAGCAAAAAAGTAAACTCTTTTGCAACATTTAACTACACGTTATGCCATTTTTATACATTTAAAGGCATAAAACACAACAAATAAGGACATATGTCCTTATAAAAAACACCAAACAAAGTAGCCACTTGCACTTTTTAAACAAAAATAAAAACAGGAACATAGTTTGAAAATAAAAAGCTGCACACGGCAGCTTTATTTTTTATGGATTCAGATAACTGAATGTTTTTATTTGATACGCTTAAGTGCAATTTCACCATCTATATGAATATCACGCTGCGGGAAAGCAATCACTACATCATGCTCTTCAAATACAGCGTAAATACTAAAGCGAATATCACTGCGTACTTTTCTAAGCATAGTCTCCGACTCTGCGCACACCCAAAAAATAGCGTTAAATACAAGTGAGCTATCTGCAAAGTCATCAAATAGTACTGACGACTTTGGATTAGCCAATATAGCTTCATGGTCATCAAGTACTTGCTGAATTAGCTTTTTAACCAGCAGTACGTCCGATCCGTATGCAACACCAACGCTCACCGCTGAACGCGCATTACCATCAATTAGTGTCCAGTTAGTTACTGTATTTTCTAATAGCTGGCTATTGGGTATCAGCATATGCACACCATCGTTTCGGCGTATACGTGTTGAACGTGTATTTATTGTCTCTACAACCCCTTTTGCATCACCCACTTCTAAAAAATCACCAATACGAATTGGTCGCTCCCACATAAGTATCCAACCACTTATAAAGTTGTTGATAATATTTTGTGCACCAAAACCAACGCCAATAGCAATAGCGCCCGATACGAATGCAAATGCAGTAACGGGGATACTAAGCACTTCTAAGGACGTAAAAACTAAAATCGCAATGCTTATAATAAAGTAGATACGAGTGAATAAATGCACCGCGTCTTGGCTTAACTTTTTTGCTAGTAAGGTTTTTTTTATCAACTTACCAATACGCGTAACAACAAACCAAATGGCGAAAAGTATTAAAGGTACTTTAATGATTTTTGCAACGGTAATATGTACATCGCTGTAACTAAATACAACGAAGGCAAGAATTTGGTTTATGTGTTCTAACGTCATTTATTTTCCAATACAAGCAAGGAGCGCTTTAAAGTTAAATCGCTATAGAGTGAAAGTGATTCAGTGTTGGGTAAGTTTAGCACGTCATAATATAACTTAAACACACTGTTAATAAGTTCAATATGCACTGATTTAACTCCTACTGCAGCAAGTCCCCTCTAGTTATTAAAAAGTGGCGCGAGGTTTGTAACCTAGTGGGCTCAGTAAAAACCGAGCAAAGCTTCCGCATCCTGCTCACGCCCCTTATCTACATCCTGTAAGCAACAAAGAGTTAATCGTCCTTAGAAATAACCCGACGGGCAGCGCATGCTTGGTCTTTGTGCTACGTTATCGCCTATTTATGGGGAATAACCGCACTTCATAGGCTCTGCCTTGCCTAAAAACCAAACATACTGATGCAAGTTCAACCACCAAAGTTCAACACGCCCTAACCTACATTTTAGAGCATCGCAATAAAATAGGGTGTCTACTTGCATAGCAAGAATAAATGTAAAACAGCGCCTCTTTTGATACTCACTGTAGTTAAAACGATGTTTTAGAGCTGTATTTACCTACCTAAATGCCTGTTATTAGCTAATTTGCGTTCAAATCCCGCTTAATATCGATAAACTTTATTGTATATAAATCAAAATTTGGTAAGTTAACTGGGTTTTTAAACTCATAAAGCCTATTCCGGCTAATCTTTCTATGGAGTTATTATGCGTAAGACACTGATCGCCACTACTATTGCTAGTGCCCTAATACTATCTGCCTGTTCATCAGATGAAACAACGAAAACGGCAGAAGAAGGCGCAGCACAAGTGCAAGACATGAACGCAAACAATGTTTTATTTAAACCAAGCCCATTGCAATATATGGCGCCAGAATTTGATAAATTTGGCACAAAAGACTACGAAGCAGCGTTTGATGCTGGTATTGCACAGCACACAGCGCAAATTGAAGCTATTGCTAATAACCCAAAACCTGCAACATTTGAAAATACATTAGTTAAAATGGAACTATCAGGCGAGTTATTGAACCGCGTATCGGCTGCTTTTTACAACTTATCGGGTTTAATTTCAGATGACGAATACCAGCGCATTGATGAAAAAATGGCGCCGGTATTATCAGCTCACTCAGACGATATTTACTTAAACGGTGAATTATTTAAGCGCGTACAAACAATTTACGACAATCAAGATAAATTAAACGCAGAAGATAAACGCCTAGTTGATTTTTACTACAAGCAGTTTGTAAAAGCAGGTGCTAAATTAAACGACGCTGAAAAAGCTAAAATGCGTGAAATTAACTCAGAGCTAGCTCAGCTATCTACTGCGTTTTCACAAAATATTTTAAAATCATATAAAGAAGACGTTATTGTCGTTACTGATAAAAGTGAATTAGCCGGTCTTTCTGAAGGTGAAATTGCAGGTCTTGCAGCTTCTGCTAAAAAGGCGGGTAAAGACGGCTACATGATCACGTTAGTAAATACAACGCAACAGCCTATTTTAAGCAGCCTTGAAAACCGCGACCTGCGTGAGCAAATTTTTAAAGCTTCTGCAAATCGTGCTGCAAAAACTAACGGCCCTATCATAATTAAAGAAACCAACCTACGCGCTCAAAAAGCAGAGCTTTTAGGTTATAAGGATTGGGCTTCTTATGTAATGACATCGCGTATGGCGCAAACAACTGACAATGTATATGGCATTCTAGACGACCTTGCGCCAAAAGCAGTTGAAAAAGCCAAAATAGAAGCAGCCGCTATTCAAAAAGTGATTAACGATTCAGGCGAAAGCTTTGAGCTTAAACCATGGGATTGGACTTTTTATGCTGAAAAAGTACGTGCAGAAAAATACAACTTAGACCCAGCACTTGTTAAGCCATACTTTGAAATGCAGTCGGTAATTCACGACGGTTTATTCTTCGCGATGAATAAACTATATGGCATTACGTTTAAAGAACGTAAAGATCTTCCCGTTTATCATGAAGATGTAACTGTATACGAAGTATTTAACGCTGATAACAGTGCTATCGGCTTATTTTACTTAGACCCATATGCACGTGAAGGTAAACGTGGCGGTGCATGGATGAGTGCATACGTAAGCGAAAGTGGCTTAAAAGGTACTAAACCAGTTATTTACAATGCGCAGAACATTCCAAAACCGGCAGCAGGCGAACCTACGCTAATGACGTTTGACGAAGTGTCTACTATGTTCCATGAATTTGGTCATGCTGCACACGGTTTATTCTCAGATGTTAAGTATCCAAGCTTAGCGGGTACTGCAACGGCGCGTGACTTTGTTGAATTTCCGTCGCAAGCAAACGAAGATTGGATGATTGAACCAACGGTACTTGCTAACTACGCTAAGCATTACAAAACAGGTGAGCCAATTCCACAAGCCCTACTTGATAAAGTACTTGAATCGCAAAAATTCAACCAAGGCTATGGCACTACCGAGTATTTAGCCGCTGCACTACTTGATATGGAATGGCATTCATTTGGTTCTGATGAAAAAATTACTGATGTTCAAAAGTTTGAACAAGACGCGCTAGAAAAACACGGTATTGCTTACTACCCTGTTCCACCGCGTTACAAATCAAACTTCTTTAGCCACACATTTGCAGGTGGTTATTCAGCAGGTTACTACGCGTACCTATGGACTGAAGTGTTTGCAGCAGATGCCTTTGCACATATGGAAAACAACGGCGGCTTAACACGTAAAAATGGTGACAAGTTCCGTAAAGAAATCCTATCAAAAGGTAACAGCCGCGACTTAATGCAAAGCTACATTGAGTTTAGAGGTACAAAAACCAACTACCGACGCATTACTTAAGCGCCGTGGTTTAGTTGAGTAAATAACTTAATTTATTAAGCTCACTTTTATAAAAGCCCGCTTGCGGGCTTTTATTGTTTATACCCTCACATATAACAGATAAACTTAGCTCAATATTTATTAAAAGATGATGGTTATGCAGTACTTATTTACAGTCACTTTGCTATGGGCGTTTTCGTTTAGTTTAATTGGTGTGTACTTAGCAGGACAAGTTGACGCTTGGTTTAGCGTATTAATACGCATAGCACTGGCAACACTGATTTTTTTACCTTTTTTAAAGCTCAAACAAACGCCTAAACCTTTAGCCTTAAAGCTTATGCTGATTGGCGCTATACAACTTGGTGTTATGTATAGCTTTTACTACCACTCATTTTTATTTTTAACCGTTCCTGAAGTACTGCTATTTACTGTAATGACTCCTTTGTACATTACCCTGCTAAATGATGCATTGAATAGACGCTTTAACCCACGCTTTTTTATAGTCGCGCTTATTGCTGTAATCGGCGCAATTACTATTCGTTACGAAAACCTAAATAACAATTTCATAATCGGTTTACTATTAGTTCAAGGTGCGAATATAAGTTTTGCTGTAGGCCAAGTCACCTATAAACGCTTAATGAATAAAAATCAACTTGATGATAAAACCGTGTTCGGATGGTTTTTTATAGGCGCACTTATTATTGCCATAATTTGTTATGCATTATTTGGAAATTCAAACAAATTACCAACCACTTCTACTCAGTGGGGCATACTGATTTATTTAGGGGTTGTTGCATCAGGCCTTGGTTACTTTATGTGGAATAAAGGCGCAACACTCGTCAACGTTGGAGCTCTAGCAGTCATGAATAACTTACTTATCCCAGCAGGGATTGTTGTTAACGTGCTTATTTGGAACAGAGACGCTGACATAGTTAGGTTAAGTATTGGAGCAGCTATAATGTTAGGTGCATTATTGGTCAATCAAATGCTTAATAAAAAGTGAATTAATAAGTTTGTAGCTAAATTGTCATTAATAATCATTAAGGTAGTACAAATTTTACTTTTTAAGGATAAACAATGAAACGTATTACCTTACTTACAAGCTGTATATTGTTAGCCGCACTTGCAGGCTGTGATGACGATGTAGAAATAGTAGAAAAAGAAGTGGTTGTTACCAACACCGAAGTGGAAATTGTTGAAGTACCTACGCCCGTTGTTGTAGAGGTTGCTGAAGGCGCAAATATTCAGCTAGGCACTCGCCCCGACTATTTAATTGATGATATGGCGCAAAGCACACTAAAAACAAAATTAGAGTCATGCAGCGAAGGGCCATTTTATCGTACTGATTTTTCCATTGGTCATCGCGGTGCGCCAATGCAATACCCTGAGCATACTAAAGAAGCCTACATTGCTGCAGCCAGAATGGGCGCAGGCATTGTTGAATGCGATGTTACATTTACAAACGACAAAGAGCTTGTTTGTCGCCACTCTCAATGTGATTTGCATACCACGACTAATATTTTAGCCATTCCTGAACTTGCAGCGAAATGCAGTGTGCCATTTACACCAGCCGATCCTGCTAATGGTATTGCTGCATCAGCTAAATGTTGTACCAGCGACATAAGCTTAGCGGAGTTTTTAACCCTTGAAGGTAAAATGGATGGTGCAAACACTAATGCAACTACCGTTGCCGATTACATGGATGGTACACCAAGTTGGCGCACTGATTTATATGCCACCAACGGCACATTGATGACCCATAAACAAAGCATTGCACTGTTTAATGAGCTGGGTGTAAAAATGACCCCAGAACTAAAATCGCCACAAGTAAGTATGCCATTTGATGGAATGACACAAGAGCAATATGCGCAAAAAATGCTAGACGAGTACACACAACTGGATGTGCCAGCCTCAAAAGTTTACCCGCAATCATTTAACCTTGATGACGTAAAATACTGGATTAACAACAACCCTGACTTTGCAGACAAAAGCGTATACCTAGATGGTCGCGACAGTGAAGCCGGTTTTGATCCAAGTAACCCGCAAACATGGCAACCAAGCATGGATGAACTTGTTGCCGATGGCGTTAAAATTTTAGCCCCTCCTATTTGGATGATGCTAACAATAGATAGCGAAAACAATATCGTCCCCTCGCAATATGCAATTGACGCTAAAGCGGCAGGTTTAGCGCTTATTGCATGGAGCCTTGAGCGATCAGGCCCGCTAAATGAAGGCGGCGGCTATTACTATCAATCAATTGCTGATGTTATAGATAACGATGGCGATATGATGACGGTTGTTGATGTACTTGCAAAAGACGTGGGGGTCATGGCTATATTTTCAGATTGGCCTGCTACGGTAAGTTATTACGCCAGTTGTAATAAAATGCCTGCAAGTATTTAATACCAATCTGCTTATATATAGGGTCTATTTAACGTTAAGAAAATTACGCTAGGGCCTGTTTATCTTTCGAGGTTAAATTTGCATCAGACTGTTTGGTATTTAGGCAAGGCAGAGCCTATGTAGTGTGGTTATTCCCCATAAATAGGCGATAACGTAGCATAAATGCCAAACAGGCGCTGCCCAAAGGGTTCTGCCTAGGGGCTATTTACTCTTTGTTACTCGGTTTTTACTTAGCCCACTAGGTTACAAACCTCGCGCCGCGATTAAATGCCCCCTAGATTGAACAAATTTTAATCCTGAAAGGTCAACAGGCCCTAGAACTAGGCAAAAATTTTTTTATCTAGTTGTTCTAAATAAAAATTTTTAACGACGTTATAGTGAAATTTAATTCGTTAAATTGATCAAAGATTTATGCAGGTTGGTATAAATACTCAACAACAAGAGTCGTTTATTTTATCGCGCTCAGTTACCATATCATTATATAATTTTATTTAACTGAGCGCTTTTATGATAATCCAACAACATAATGCTGACTTGCCAACACCTACAGGTTTAATGCGAACAACCGTATATCGCCCTCAAGCGCAAGGACAGTTCCCTGCTATCATTTTTTATTCTGAAATATTTCAGCAAACCGCCCCGATTGCACGCAGCGCAGCTATTTTAGCAAGCCATGGCTTTGTGGTGTTAGTCCCGGAAGTATTTCACGAGTTAAACCCTATAGGCACTGTGCTTGCTTACGACGATGCAGGTAAAGACAAAGGCAATGCCGACAAGTGGGCAAAGCCACTTGAGCACCACGACAGTGACACACAAACTATGATCGACTTCATTAGATTACAAAGCTATTGCACAGGCACCGTCGGCGCAATGGGCGTATGTATTGGCGGGCATTTAGCTTATAGAGCGGCGCTTAACCCTGAAATTAAAGCGGCTTTTTGCTTATACGCGACTGATATTCACAGCGACACATTACCGGCAAAATCAGGTAATAACTCATTCGAGCGTATGGCTGATATACAAGGCGAAATTCACTTTATATGGGGAAAACAAGACCCGCATGTACCAAAGGAAGGCCGCGCTAAAATATACCAACAATGTGTAAGCACAAACATTAATTACCAGTGGCAAGAAGTTAATGCACAGCATGCCTTTATGCGTGATGAAGGTGAGCGATACGATGCAGCCCTTGCGATAAATATGTATCAACAAGCGGTAGCATTATTTAGCCGAACTTTATAAATGCTGTAAAAACTACTCATTAACTACTTTTCAGCATACCTAAAGCGGTATGCTGCTTTACAAAGTAGGCTTTTAAGTAATCAATAAACAATCGTAACTTTTTAGAGCCCGCAGCCCCTGGCGGAAATACTCCGTACAGTTCAATATCTTTGCTTTTATAATCATCTAATATTATTTCAAGCAACCCAGCTTGTACTTTTGGCCACGCATCGTAAAGCGGAATACGCCCGATGCCATGCCCCGCTTCTACAAAGGCAGTACGTGCGGCTGCGTTATTAGTACTTAGCCCGCCTTGCATTGTAATATCGTGTTTTTTGCCATCTTTTTGAAGTGTTAATGTTTTACTCCCGAGCTGGTAAACGACCCATTGGTGCTCTGCTAGCTCTAAGGGCGTTTTAGGTTTTCCAAAATGTGCAAAGTATTCCGGCGCGCCACAAATACAGGTGCTCATTGTAGTCAGCTTGGTTGCCTGCAAGTTGGAGTCACTCAGCGCCACACCCCTAATTGCAAAATCAAACCCATTTTTAATAATATCGATAACGTCATCCGTAAGTTGTAAATCAATTTTAATTTTAGGGTATTGCCGTTTAAAGGTATTTATTGCAGGCACAATTAATTGCATTCCTACATTTACGGGGCAACTAATTTTAAGCAAACCTTGTGGCTCACTTTTTATATTTTCTATTTGTTGATTAGCGGCATTGGCTTGTTCGGTAATTATTCTACAACGCTCATAATAAGCAATGCCGGCTTCAGTGAGCGCCATGGTGCGGGTTGAACGATTTAGTAAAGTGATTTCAAGTTGGGTTTCTAATTTTTTTAAATGATAACTTGCCACGGCTCGCGTAAGCCCTAGCTGTTTAGCAGCAGCGGTTAAGCTACCCTGCTCTACAATTTGTGCAAATACCACCATACTTTTTAACTGCTCAAACGACACTTTCATAAACGCTCCACAATGTGTTTCAAATTCAACCCTTCAATTGTATCAATTATTAAATCAATAAAGTTAAATTTATCATCGTTGTTTAAAGGAGTGTTAGTGCATATAGTAATCGGTAAGCAAGATTACTAATTTAAATCATCAGAAGGAATATATTCAATGTCTAAAAAAATACTTATGGTTCTTACATCTCACGCAGAACTTGGTAACACTGGCGAAAAAACAGGTTTTTGGGTAGAAGAATTTGCAGCCCCTTATTACGCCTTTGTTGATGCAGGCGTTGAAGTAACGTTAGCGTCTCCAGCTGGCGGCCAACCACCCATTGATCCGACAAGTACACTTGCTGATTTTCAAACAGATGCAACAAAACGTTATGACGCAGATAGCGCAGCACAAACATTAATGGCAAACACTAAAGTGTTGAGTGAAGTGAATTCAAGCGATTTTGACGCTGTATTTTACCCAGGTGGCCACGGCCCATTATGGGACTTGGTTGACAACACAGATTCAATTTCACTTATCGAAAGCTTTGTAAAAGAGCAAAAACCGGTTGCTGCGGTATGTCATGCAAGCGCGGCATTTTTAAATGTTAAAGATGCTGATGGCAATGCGTTAGTAGCGGGTAAAAAAGTAACTGGTTTTACTAACTCAGAAGAAGCTGCAGTACAACTTACCGATATCGTGCCATTTTTAGTTGAAGACGAGCTAATTAAAAAAGGCGGCGATTATCAAAAAACTGACGACTGGGGCGTATTAGCACTAGTAGATGGTTTAGTAATTACCGGTCAAAATCCAGCAAGCTCTGAACTAGCTGCTAAAAAGCTACTAACTAAGTTAGGTTAATAGCGAGTAATAATTAAAATTAAGCACAGTATTTTATGCTGTGCTTTTTTAATTGCTTTTCATTAGCAAATACAATTCCTATACTGGCAACTCTTAAAGTCAATTAGGGCAATTATATGGCAACCAAGCCAACCACACTGTCATTACTAACCACTACCCGTTTCGCAATTTTTAGTATTGTTGTTATTTGCTTTGTACTACAAGTAATTAATAGCCTCCCTGGTATAAGCTTAAATGGTTTAGGAATATACCCACGCAGTATCCAAGGCTTAATTGGCATACTATGCGCGCCTTTTTTACATGGTAGCTGGTGGCATTTTGCCAGTAACATGATCCCATTTGTAGTATTAAGTTGGCTAATTTGCCAATACAGCGTTAAGCGTTTTTATAATGTATTTATTTTTACCGCTTTAGTTGGTGGACTGTTAGTTTGGGCATTTGGGCGCAGTAACATACATGTTGGTTTAAGCGGTGTTATATATGGTTTGTGGGGATTTATACTTTGCTATGGCGTGGTCAGGCGTTCGTTAAAATCCATTATCATTGCTATTGCTGTTGCCATACTTTATAGCGGTTTTATATGGGGTGTTTTACCTCAGCGCTACCATGTATCGTTTGAAAGCCATCTATTTGGAGCGCTAAGCGGGTTGTTTTTAGGTTATAGATTAGCAAAAAACGATAAGCTAAAAGGTCGATGAGTTAAATATTAAACGAAACCTTTAATTAATTTTTTATGTCCCCATTTATGAGTAAGTATTAAACAATTCTATTTAACATTGAGGTTATTTATGAGTGATGAAAACGAGTATACACCACCAAAAGTATGGACGTGGGAAAGTGAAAGTGGCGGTAAGTTTGCTAGTATTAATCGCCCCGTTGCCGGCGCGACTCATGACAAAACTCTACCTATTGGTGAGCACGCATTTCAGCTTTATTCTCTTGCGACACCTAATGGTCAAAAAGCCACTATTATGTTTGAAGAGCTTTTAGAGCTTGGCTTAACTGGTGCAGACTACGACGCATATTTAATAAATATAGGTGATGGTGATCAGTTCGGTTCTGACTTTGTTGATATTAATCCAAATTCGAAAATCCCAGCACTAATGGATCATTCAACCACGCCACCGACTCGTATTTTTGAATCAGGTTCTATTTTACAGTATTTGGCTGAAAAATTTGATGTACTCATCCCTAAAGACTTAAAAGCTAAAACGCAGTGTCGTAACTGGCTGTTTTGGCAAATGGGCTCAGCGCCATACTTAGGTGGCGGATTTGGTCACTTTTATAGCTATGCGCCAAGTAAAATGCAATACCCTATTGACCGTTTTACAATGGAAACTAAACGCCAACTTGATGTGTTAAACCGTCATTTAAGCGAAAACGAATACATGGCGGGTGATGAATATTCAATTGCCGATATCGCCATTTGGCCGTGGTACGGCTCGCTAGTTCTAGGTGCTTTGTATGATGCTGCTGAGTTTTTAGATGTTGCTTCATACACTCACGTTGTACGCTGGGCTACACAGGTTTCAGAGCGTCCAGCTGTAAAACGCGGTCGTCGTGTTAATCGCACATGGGGCCCTGAAGAAGAGCAAATGGCAGAGCGCCATAAAGGCAGTGATTTTAAATAAAATAGCCACGCATCTTTGTATAAAAGCCAGTAATATTTGCTGGCTTTTATACTTCAAAAAACACGCCATTTATTGCCAATAAATCAATTAAAGCAACAGCTTAATACAAATTAACTATTTAAATCATTTATTATAAAATTATTTTCTTTTAAAATATGAAAACGCTCCAAAATAAGCTAACTTTAATATAAATTATTAAAACTAAGTGTTTTTATGCGTATAACTATTTATCTCATCATCATAAGCCTCTTTTATACGGCCTCTTTTTCCTTTAGTACCTACGCTGAAAATATTAAAACACTGACTATTTATCACGATTCTGACTACTCTAATCATAACGAATCAGCCTATGCAATGAAAATGGGAGCACTTACAGCACTCGCCGAAATTAATAATAATGTACAAGGTTACCAAATAAATTTTATTGAAAAAGATAATAGAGGAAACTCTAATCGCAGCTTGCTGCATATGCAGCAGTTTTTAAAAGATTCAAACGCGTTAGTTTTTTTGGGAGGTCTACACTCTCCTCCCTATATTAAAAATAGAGATTTTATAAATAAAAATAAACTATTACTTTTAGTTCCTTGGGCTGCTGGTGGGCCAATTACCCGCTACCCTGACGCGAAAAACTGGGTATTTAGACTCTCTGTAGACGATACAAAAGCAGGCCATAGAATGGCCCAATTTGCAACGCAGACTCTTGGCTGTCAAAAACCCCAACTGTTATTAGAAAATACCCCTTGGGGTAAGTCTAACAATATTGCGATGAGCAAAGCATTGGGGAATATTAAAACTAAAGTAAATTGGTTTAATTGGAACATAAAAGCGAATAGTGCAAAAATAATTCTACGTGAAATCATAAGCGACCAAGCAGATTGTATTTTGTTTGTGGGTAACGCACTTGAAGGAGCTGAAATAATTAACGCTATGGCAAGCTTTGTAGAGAATAAGCGAGTACCTATAATTAGTCACTGGGGGATCACTGGGGGTGATTTTTTCACAAATGTTGAGCACGCAATAAAATCAAACCTCAGCCTGCATTTCATACAAAGCTGTTTTTCTTTTTTAACTAAACCCCAAACGAAGCTTACCAAAAACGTGGTAAATCAAGCGCTATCGCTTCCCCCTCCTTCTATAGCACCAGAAAAGCTGGATTCTCCAGCTGGGTTTATCCATGCATATGATCTTACTAAAATTCTATTACAAGCTATTTCGCAAACAACATTAACCGACGATATACAAAAAAACAGGGCGAATATTAGGCTCGCACTAGAGAATTTAAATCAACCAATCGATGGATTAATTAAACAATATAAGCAGCCTTTTACTCAGTGGTCTAGTGATGATGCAGATGCACATGAAGCACTTGGGTTAGATGATTTATGCATGGCAAATTATAAACCTGATGGGAGTATTCATATATTAAATAATTTAGAAGGCAGTCCAGAATAATGCCAAACTCACTGAGTAATAAATTTAAACTGACAACAAACAATGCATTTTATACTTTTTTAGCATTGAGTTTAATACTTTCAGTAACAATAAGCCTTTTACTTGTTGGGATCAGAGCTAATGATGCTATTTATGATTTACAGAGTAAAAGTATAGAAATTGAATCAGAGTTAACCACTAGTTACTTAATGCTTTTTATAGAAACCCGAGAACAGATCCTCAAAGATATTGCTCGCCAGCCAATTTTGTCAAATGCAATCATGGGCTCAGAAACATCTAAAGCTGCGCTATTAGATTACCTTGATGAATATAAAATTTTAGGAAAAACCGAAAAGCTTGTTATTACAAATATTCTCCAAGAAGTTGTGTATAGCAGTGACTCATCATTAGCTGAGGTAATTGCGACAGAACCTACTTGGCTAAATAGTATAATTAACAATCAAATAGAAAGCGCTGTTATTTTACGGTCATCACAATCGCAATATTTTTTTACCATTGCAGTACCTATAAAATATAACAACCTCAGTGAAGGGGTGCTAACAGTACAATTTAGCACACCGCTTAGGGAGTTATTACCTGCAAAATTTGTATTAAATAATCATAACATCATACTCAGTGGCCCTTGGGTCTCTTTTTCAAATTTAGATGAAACACAGCAGTATATTTCAATCAGTAAAACACCGGTTGGCTCCACAGGCATTGAGTTAAATTATTTAATAAAAAACAGCTTGTTAGCTGAAAAAGTAACCGCCTTTATGCTAGATATAGCAGTAGCTCTTATTTTAAGCCTACTCCTTTCATCTGTTGTGTTATTAATTTTTGGTAGGCATTTACTATTAAACCCATTTAAGCAACTTGAGATTTCAAAAAAAGCAATCAAATTAAGTGAAGCCCGTTATGAGTTAGCAGTTGAAGGCAGCAATGATGGTATTTGGGATTGGGATATCCTCTCTAATACAATCTATTTTTCCCCACGGATTAGAGTATTACTTGGATACAATGAAAACGATATAGAGTTTTTACCTAATACAATTGAAACATTTAATAACCTAATTCATATTGATGATATAGATGAAAACCAAAAACAATTAAAAGCGCATTTAACGCAAAATAAACCATATAATATTGAATACCGCTTAAAGAATAAATCAGGTGTATACCGTCACTTTAGAGCGAAAGGCATGGCATTACGAGATAGCAATAATATTGCCATCAGAATGGCGGGCTCAATTACTGACGTCACTGAACAAAAAAAATCACAAGAGGCATTAAAAAAAGCCAAAGAACAAAATGATTTATTAGCCCATGCTATAGAGTCTTGTAATTTAGGAATATCGATCGCAGATGCTAAAGTTCCTGGTCTACCTTTAGTATTTTTAAATAGCGAGTTTGAAAAAATAACCGGTTACAAAAAAGAAGATATGATCGGTAAAAATTGCCGTGCTTTACAAGGCCCCAACACAGATAAAAAATCAATATCGGTCATTAAAAACGCAATAAAAACATTAAAAACTCAGCGTGTAGAAATAGTAAACTACAAAAAGGATGGCACCGCATTTTGGAATAGTTTACAAATCTCCCCTGTTTTTGACGAACACTCTAAACTCACCGCCTTTGTAGGAATTCAGCAAGATATCACGAAACGGATTGCTGCCAATCATTCATTAATTGAAGCAAAAGCATTAGCAGAACAAGCGAATATAGCAAAAAGTGAGTTTTTAGCCTCAATGAGTCATGAAATACGTACGCCTATGAATGGAGTACTCGGTATGCTTAACTTTATTTTAGATAGCCCTCTAAACGAAAAGCAGCAATATCAAACACGTATTGCACTTAACAGTGCAAACTCTTTACTCAATATAATTAATGATATTTTAGATTTTTCAAAAGTAGATGCAGGTAAGCTTGAGCTAGAAGAGTTAGAGTTTAACTTGCATGCCATGCTAGGAGATTTTTTAGAAACAGTCGCAGCTCAAGCATATAGTAAAGGTATTGAACTTATTTTAGATATTACAGATATCAAATACCCTTTCGTTATTGGAGATCCTGGACGACTCAGACAAATATTAACAAATCTTGTTAATAACGCTCTTAAATTTACCCATGTAGGAGAAGTGCAAATTATTGCTAAATTAATCCCCACTAATGGGAATGAAATACGCTTTAACTGCCAAGTGAAGGATACCGGAATAGGCATTCCAGTAGAGCAACAAGCCAAGTTATTTAAATCATTTTCACAAGTAGATTCTTCAACAACACGGAAATACGGCGGGACAGGATTAGGGTTAGCCATCGTTAAGAAACTCTGCAATTTGATGCAAGGTGAAGTAGAGGTAAAGTCGGACGAAAATAAAGGGAGTAACTTTATTTTTGATATCACTTTAAAGAAAGGTAAAAAAACAGAAAAAGTAATGCCTCCTATAGATATTACTGGAATTAACATACAAATAGCGTGCAGTAACAAAAGCCAAGCTAACGTACTTCAAAAGCAGCTTACACAATGGGGAGCAATCGTAATAATAAGCTCATCAGCAAAAATTGCGCTAAATACTTACGAGCAATTTTATACCCAACATGCTCATCCTTTCGACATTGTAATTATTGATACAAAACTTAGCGACAGTAACGGATTAACACTCGGTAAAACGATTAATGATCTAAATCTTCTCAGTACAGCAAACCTTGTATTGATGACCACAATAGATCAGTTTGAAACTAATGAACACTATAAACAAAATGGTTTTACTGCTTACTTTCCAAAACCGATGACAACTAAAGATATTTTTAACCTTCTTACAAAATGCTTACCCGAGAGAAACACTTTACATAGTGAAAATACCCAAACTTGTACCATAACCAAAAAACCACTTGGGCCGAATGATATTGTATGGCGTGAAGATATACGTATTTTATTAGCTGAAGATAATCAAATTAATCAGATTGTCGCCGCAACAACATTGAAAAAGATGGGAATTAGTGTTGTAGATATTGCGACCAATGGTAAAGAGGTACTTGATTACTTAGATCAAAAAAATACTATTGAGCCATACTCTCTTATTTTAATGGATTGCCAGATGCCTGTTATGGACGGATATCAGGCAACAACTTTAATTAGAAATAATGAAGCAAGAGATAAAGCAAACGCCATTACAATCATAGCCATGACAGCGAATGCTATGACGGGTGATAAAACTAAATGTTTAGATTCCGGAATGGATGACTATATATCAAAACCAATTGCCCAAGATATTTTATTTGAAAAGCTTTTAAAGTGGCTTCCTCACTCTGTAAAATAGACATTCAGCCACATTTTCTTACATATATTTAGTTGTTCTAAAATTAGTCGTTGGTACTATAAATTAATCTTGAGCAATACTATATTGCTCGTTAATTTAAAGGATTAACGAATGAATAAAATAATAATAACGCTATGTGCTTTAGCTCCTTGCCTTGTATCAGCACAAAAACTAGCAATACAAACAACACAAGCATTAATTACAACCGACTCCGCAACTGTATTTGCATATAACAAGACCCTAAAGCAGCTTGAGAGCATCAATTTACTAAGCGCAAAAAGCATTCAACTTACCCTACCCAATAATGCGATTGGTTTTGATGTAGCAACACTTGCCAATGCCGATACCAAACAAGCACTAATTTTAGCAAACGACGGGGTTTATAAAACCAATAGCGACAAAACAACATTATTGTTTACTTATGAATCAGTGCTTAATACATTAAAAGTAGATGAGTTTGAGAAAATTGATTTTGTTTTTGATGCCAATAACGATGGTTTAAGTGATATTTTTATCCCTAATTTAACAAGCAGCACCTTATATGTTCAAAACAAAGACGGCAGCTTTAAGCCCAACCAATTTATGCAAACACCTTTGTATGAAGGTCGTTTTTCAAGTAAAGGACTTTCGCTGGAAGTTAATATTAGCAATAAACCCGTCGTTATTGATTTTAACCACGACGGCTTAAACGACCTAGTATTTTCAAACGACTTTGGAGCAGATGTACTCCTTGCTAATTCAGAGGGCTTTGAGCAAAAGCTTACCTCAATTGACTTTGACATCGAGTTAGGCGAACTAAGTAATGGTGAAACTCGAAAAATAAAGCAAATTATTGATATTAATAACGACGGATTTCTTGATTTTACAACCAGGCAGTTTAAGCCTACGCAAGGTATGGATTCGTTAGATATAAAAATAGCACATACTTTATACCTAGGGAGCGCTAAAGGTTTTACTAATACGCCCATTACCTTATTTGAAACACAGGGCCCTAGTGAACTATTGCTCAAAACTGATTTTAATAATGATGGCTTAATTGATTTACAAAAAATGGACTTAGATATTGGCTTAGGTACTATCGCGTCTATGGCATTGGGCGGTGGCAGTACTGATGTAGATGTAGAAATGAATCTTTATAAACAGCAATCCGACGGCTCATTTGCCAATAAATCGAGTATCGAACTTGATTTAGAAATGGAAGTGGGAATGAACGGCAATGATTCCAAACCAGCGCTCTATTTAGGCGATATTAACGGCGACAGCTATATTGATGCGGTATACAAATACAGTAAAAAAACACTGTATATTTATTACGGAGAGCAAGATTCACTGCTAAATAAAAAACGTAAGAAATTAAAATTAACGCTGCCTAAAAATAACAAAGATATTCTGTTAGTTGATATAAACCAAGATGGTAAAAAAGATTTTGTATTTAAATTTACCGAAGAAGATGGCACCAGCAAAATAGAAACACGGTTAAATTAAACCAATAAAAACGCCCAACTGAATTAACCGTTGGGCTTTTTGACTTAAACCTGCGAGTAACAGTCAGCTTTACTCTAAGTAATAACACTTAAGCAGTTACGTTTAGCAGTGAATCACCTTCACTTAAACCAAATTTCTCTTGCACTGATGCAAGGATTAATTCTTTATCTTCATCTGACAACTGGTTTGAATACTCAGTTAATAGCTCATCTAAATAGCTGACTACTTCATCTGTATCGACTGATTCTAATGAGTTTTGCGGCGGTGGCGGACGCTGGCCTTCTGCCCGTCCTGCATCACCAATACTTTTAGCATCAAACTCGAGTTCGCCCATTAAATCAGCAAGCTCTTTAGTGGGTGCAATACCTTGCTCTTTAAACGCCGCTTGAATACTTTGCGCATCGTCGCTAGTTAAGTTTTTTGCATCAAACTGTGCAAGCGTTGCTTTAATAAAATCGCTTTGCTCTGTTGTTAGCTTTGCTGTTTGGCTGCTTTGTTGCGACATCAAACTGGCAGAACTGCTGTTAATACTATTAATCATTTTAGTACCCTTTCAACGTTCACGACGAGGTGGTTTATGATCGCTAAGCTCTTGTTCACTGATTTCGCCATTACCATCGGCATCTATAGAATCAAAAATTGTTTGTGCATCGCCGTGCGGTGGTTTTTTAGCACTAAACTCTTCAAAGCTAATTACACCATCGCCATCAGTATCAATAGTTGAAAAATCAGGTCTTTCAGGAGGATTGTCACCGCCTCTTGCAGCTACATTAGCTGAAAAAGCAATAGATAATATTGCCACAGTGGCAAGTGTTGAAAAATGCTTCATAGTAATAACCTCGTATTTAAGAATTAAATTAAGATTACGCTTTAAAAACGCAAACAATGTGCAAACAATAGGGAAGTAGTAAATTATTTTGATAAAAAAATTAATTTAAAAAGTTATGGTTGATTGCATTGCAATCAATATATAAGCTAATAAAATAATACGATTAATAACTGACGAGCAGTTGCGTTACTGCCCTTAATTCTCAAAGCTGATATACTGCTTGAGCCAATTAAACAAACAAATACAGAGCACTTTCATAAATAATGATTAATAACCAACCCTACTTAGCAGGCAATCTGTGAAAATACCTAAACGCCTACAACCTCTTGTTGATGATGGCCTTATTGACGAAGTTATAAGCCGACTAATGAGCGGCAAAGAAGCCGATGTATTTATTGTGCGTTGTGGTGAACACATACGCTGTGCAAAAGTGTATAAAGATGCCGTTAAACGTAGCTTTAAAAAAGCGGCACAATACCAAGAAGGCCGAAAAGTACGTGGTGGACGCCAAGCCCGTGCTATGGGCAAACGCTCTAGCTATGGCCGTCAATTAGAAGAAGAGATTTGGCAAAATGCCGAAGTGGATGCGCTATCTCGTTTAGCCGGTGTGGGTGTACGTGTACCTGATACTTACTTTTGTATTGATGGCGTGCTGCTTATGGAGCTCGTGTCGGACGAGGATGGTAACGTAGCTCCTCAACTTGGACATGTCGTTTTTAGTGAAGAGCAAGCGATTGAGCAGCATAAACTCATGATGCATTATATTAAGCTTATGCTTTGCGCAGGTATAATACACGGCGATTTATCTGAATTTAATGTACTTGTAGATAACAACGGCCCTGTAATTATAGATTTACCGCAAGCAGTTAACGCTTCAGCAAATAACAGTGCACAAGCTATGTTTGCACGCGATGTCAATAACATACGCCGCTACTATGGTGAATTTGCGCCAAGCATACTAAAAACTCAATACGCTAAAGAAATGTGGGCATTATTTGAAGAGGCCAATTTAACGCCTAATTCAACGCTTACAGGTGAATTTGAAGACAGCGACGAACTTGCCGATGTAGATTCTATTCTTGATGAAATTCAGGCAGCAGAATACGAAGAGTTTGACCGTTTAGAGCGAATTAAAAATGCTGACGATGATGAGTAGCTCATCGTCATCGCTCATTCCACATTACTGTGGATGCACAAATCGGTAGCCAACCCCATAAACAGACTGAATAACACTTTCAGTTTGTGTCACTTCATCTAATTTTTTACGCAACTTTTTAATATGACTATCAATAGTACGATGGCTCACAATACGCTGATCGGCGTACATAGTGTCCATTAAACTATCGCGCGAATAAATACGATTTGGGTTGTTAAACAAAGGTTTAAATAGCTGAAATTCAAAGTTCGTTAGCTCTATGCTGCTTGATTTGTATTTTACGCTGTAGGTGCTCTCGTCAAGCTTCATTGTTGACTCTGTAACATCACTTGCGCTACTTAATCGCCTTAATATAGCTTTAACTCGCGCCACCAGCTCAGCATAACTAAACGGCTTACAAATATAATCATCTGCACCTAACTCAAGTCCAAGCAGCCTATCTATTTCTTCTACTTTTGCCGATACCATAATAATAGGCACGTTTGAAAAGCGCCTGATTGCTTTACACAATTCAATACCACTTTGGCCAGGTAACATTATGTCGAGCAAAATTACGCTCGGCCTGTTAATTTCAAGCCAAGGTAATACTTCATTCCCGTGATGTATTTGATGAGTGATAAAGTGGTGGCTGCTTAAAAAGTCACTCATTAAGTTAGCTAGCTTTACTTCATCTTCCACAATCAGAATTTGTTCACTCATAGGCATCTCTGTAAGTAACCTCAACTTTATTTTTATAAACTAAATCGTCGGCAATCTAATAATAATGGCAAGACCACCTAAACTGGCTTTTTTAGCAGCTATTTCACCTTTATGCCCTTTAACTATATGCTGGCAAATAGATAAGCCTAAACCAGAACCCCCCTCTTGGCGATTACGCGAACTATCTACTCGATATAAATACTCAAACAAATGCGATAAATGCGACTGCTCTACACCTACGCCATTATCTTCAATTATAAGCTCTAAGTAGGTTTGCCCTTTAATACTTATATTGCTAGCCGTTAATGAAATAGTGGTGCATTGTGCATAGTGTACTGCGTTCATTAAAATATTATCGAGTAGCTGCAAAAGGCGTGTTTTATCTGCTTGTACAGTTATGTGTTTAGCGCTATTTAGTAAATGAATTTTTATATTATGTTGTTCAAGCACAACCTGATATTTTTGCTCAATAGTATTTAATAATAACGCCATATCAGTAGGTTGCATAGTGTAGTGCATACCTCCTAACTCTGCGCTATTGAGCATATGCAAGTCGTCTATTAAGCGTTTTAAATGCAAAGCTTCATCGTTAGCCGAACTTATATTTTTTGCGTTCGGTTCTCGTATACCAAGTAGCATAGCTTCAAGTTCACCGAGTAAAATGCTCATTGGCGTCCTAAGCTCATGAGAAATATTAGCAAGCCATCGCTTACGTACTTGCTCATCTTTAGCGAGTGTAAATGCAAGGATATTAAAATCTTCGCTTAATTGGCCTAATTCGTCTTTTCGCTCAAGCGTAAGTTTGGTCTCATAGTTACCTTGCGTTAAGCGATGCATACCGTTAGCAATTTGCTTTACTGGGCTAACTAAGTGGCGAGACAATAAAAAGGTAACCAGTAATGTAAGCACTACCGCAGCTAAAGCAATAAACCATAAGTAGTTAGTTTGCTGCTGTAAAAAATCAAGTTCATAGCCATCAACTAAGCTATCTCTTTTGGAAACAGCTAAGTAACCCACTGTTTTATCGCCCACTGTAATTGAGGTTGTTATATATTTTAAATCACTGAGATATTTACCCATTACTCGCTGTTTATTTTCATCAAGTAATGCGTAGTGAGCAATATTGTCCGGTGGTGGGCGGCGATCCATCCCTAAACGAACATGATCTGGCGGCGGTCGTCGCATCATCCCTCCCCTGGGACCTGGACCTTTTGGTGGTCTAGGTAAAAACTGGCTATTTTCTAGCTGCGATTCAACAAGCTTTCTAAAATTTTCGTCATCGCCAACAACGCGTTGCCATGAGGGGGTTTGTTCGTACTGTCTTGACAGCTGCGCAACAAGTGGTTCAAGCGCTTTCACCTCTTTTGCATTAACAAAATCAATTACGCCTTGCCCTATACTCCATTGTATAAGTACTACTAGCCCTGCAATAACACTAAAGGTAAAACTAAATAGTATTAAAAAAAGTTTATTATGAATTTTCATTAATGCGTGTTTTCAACCTTGCTAGGAAAGCTTTCAAATCGGTATGTTATAAACTCTTTGGTTTGGTCGTTAACATACAACGTAGCAACTATTTTTTTGCCCTGAGCGGTCCAATACATATGACCATGATTATTTAAAGTAACCGATACGGTATTTATACCACTTTTAAATAAGTTAGCAGGTAAATGCAATGCATGTCCGTAAATTCGCTGTATTTTAACCCCATTTATATATAAATGAGCATGACCTTGTAAAAAGCCCGTGTCATCGTTTGTAGTAGCGCTCATCATTTGCTGCATGTTCATCGTGCCCTCTGGCGGCACAGACAAATCATAGTTCTGTGTATCTAAAATTAAGTTATAACCCGACATACTATCTTTTAATAACTTAAGGCTTAATGCTGGGGTTGGCGTATCATTTGGCACTGCTATAGGCATATGGCTATGATCCATCATTTCCTGCTGCGCAAAAAGTTTGAAGCTCAATAGCGCAGCCGTTGCTAGGATCAATGCGTATTTAAAATAACGCATAGTTACTCCTTACATTCCCGGTGGTGGACCCATTGTTTCGCCAGTGTCACAGCGACCAATTGAATTATCGGCTAATTGACCTTTAAAACGAGGCCCTATTTGATAAGGGAAAGAAGGCTGTAATTTACCATCGCTGTCTAACGTTAGTGTTATATGGTAGTGATAACCCTTGCCATCGTTAGTATCGTGGCCGTTATGTTCATCTAATTGAGCACCGGTTACTGTTTTTTGTGCGTAGTAATAATCTTCAAAGTAATACCCATCGTCGGCATTTAATGTATTACCAGAGAGCGTCGTTACTTCTGCGCCGATAGCAGCACCTGCATCACTTGTTTGTGTGCCTTGGCTAACATCGTATTGATCAACTAAAGTACAGCTTCGCTCGCCCTCAGTACCACAACCACCCTCACTTTCTGATGCGCCATAATCACGCATTTCCCAGCCGCTTAATGCAAGTTGACCGTTACTTTCATAAGGACCATAAAGCGGATAGCCATCAGCTGCAAACCCATAAATAGGTGAATGCGCATCGCCATCATCTTCAAGTAAATCAGCTAAGCAACTCGTATAAAAGTGATGATGATATTCACCGTTAGCAGCATGTCCGCCACACACATCAACATCATATTGCTCAGCAATGGGCGCTAGTGTATACCAAATATTATTACCGTAGCTCATACCATCGCCCCAGTTAAATATACTGGTGCCATTAACCATTAAGCCAACTGTACCTAAACCTGTTTCACAAGTTTCAGTGCCTGATAAGTCGGTCGGTGTTATAGGAAAATACGCCTCAACCGCTTGTTCTGTCGGGCAGCCTGGTCCTGGAGGCCAATAACCTGCACCGCCTGTGTCATCACAGTTTTCAGTGCTGCTGTTATAGCCAATATCTTCACCAAACGAAATGGTTTGCCCTACTGCTGCTGAGGTTACACCGTTATAAAAATCAGTAGCTGCACGCGGGCGATTATTAAGTGCGTCTACTTGGTCTTGTGTAAGCGTTACGTCATATTTAGGAATGTCAGTTGTTTGCACATACATGTATTCAACGTCAGCATCTTCCTCAGTAACAGTAACAACCTCAACTGATTGAACATCTTCAACCACTGCGCCATTGTTTTGTATATAAGTAGAGGTTGTATCGTTGTTAATTAACCAGCTGGTAAGTTTTGCACTATTATCAACTGCACCAGTGTCTGAGCCTGAGTCTGATGAAGCAATAACATTAACTATAACGGTATCTACAACGACATCGTTTGTGCCGTCATCTGCACTGATTTCAAATACAAGTGCTTCATCGGTTAAAACTTCAGGTGCAACAAACTCTATAGATGTTGCGGTACTTGAAGATAAACTAACGGTAGTGCCTGATGTTTGTGACCAACTAACAGATACTTCGCCATCATCTTCAACTGTTGAACTTAAATAAACGGTATCACCCGCATTAACAGTTTGGTCTATACCGGCATCAACCGTTGGAGCACTATTACTGACTGTCTCGCCGTCTGTTGTAGTAATTGTAGAATCGCTGTTACATGCGCTTAAAGCAATGCAAAGCGCACTTAACGCAAATAACTTAGTTGCATTAGAGGCTTTTATTTTAAGAAGTGTTTTCAATGTTTGAACCTTTACTTTAACGTTTAATAAAGCAAAGTTAACAAGTAAAAGTGCAAACAATGTGCATAAACAAAGGAAGAATCTACATAAAATTACAACTGTGGTCTTTTAAGCAAAAACTTATCTTTGGTTGTACTAAAGTAATCACCGCCCATTTTACCCACTGCATTTAATAATTCAGGGTCAATATAGCCATTACTCATCACTTCATCGTCTATACAAATACCCACTACATCCAACAACATCATTTGCCCGCCACCTGGCTCATTTGAAATACTAATAACTTCGCGTAACTTACATTCAAACCGTACTTTTGAATCGGCAACGCTTGGCGTATTAACTAACTTACTTGGAGCTTGCGCGATGTTAGCTGCATCAAATTCACTTATATCACTAGGGTAATTTGCACAACTTTGATTCATTTTTTCAACTAGCTCTTGGCTAACTATATTAACCACACATTCTTTAGTTGCCATTAGATTACTGAGCGTATCTTTATTCGTTTTATCACTAGGGTTTACTTGCGTAACACTTAAAACAGGTGGCTTGCAGCTAGCCACAGTAAAAAATGAATAAGGCGCAATATTCGCAATACCTTCACTATTTAATGTACTTATCCATGCGATAGGCCGTGGGCTTATACCGCCGACTAAGTAAGAGTAAACATTTTGGTTGGTATTTTCGGTGAGATCTAAAAACATACTTTTCCTTTATTAAAAGTCACGCGGCAAATCTTAAAATAAGTTTATTACGTACAATACATTAAAGCAGCAGCCATTTTTTAAAATATGCATGATAAAATAAACATAGTGTGGTTTAAACGTGATTTACGTCTTAGCGATCACCAACCATTAAAAAGTGCATTTAGTAATGGCTTACCGACACTGTTACTTTATAACTTTGAGCCATTACTGCTCGAAGATGCACACTACAATGAGCGGCACTGGCGCTTTGTATATCAATCAATAGTTGAGTTAAATAATCAGCTAGCGCGTTTTAACGCCTGTGTTCATATCTTTAATTTAAACATGAGCGATTTACTTGAGTCGTTAAAGACGCAGTTTGAAATAGTTAATATTTTTAGCCATCAAGAAATAGGCTTAAACAACACCTTTGAGCGCGATAAAGCTATTAAAACTTGGTGCCAGAGTAACCACATTAACTGGCAAGAGTCGCAAACAGGCGCGGTGATTCGCGGCAAAAAAAATCGTAATAATTGGAATGAACGCTGGCAGCAAACAATGCAAGCACCTATTGCTGTTCCTAATTGGAAGAGTATAAAAACAATTACCCTCAATAACTACCAAGCACCTGAGCTGCCAAGCGCTTACACGCAAGATCACAACAGCTTTCAACAAGGCGGCCCGCTGCATGCGCGCACTGTAATGCAGAGCTTTTTTGCCGAGCGTGGTAAAGGTTATCAAAAAGGAATATCGAGCCCAAGTTTAAGCCAAACCCACTGCTCTCGGCTTTCCCCGTATTTAGCGTGGGGGAACATTAGCCTTAGGCAAGTGTATCAAATGGCCATTGATGAATATCATTCAAAACACCCTGACAAAAGAGGCTGGAAGCGCCCGCTTGCTGCGTTTGTATCCCGTTTACATTGGCACTGCCACTTTATGCAAAAGTTTGAGAACGAATGTTCTATGGAGTTTTTAGCCCTTAATCCGGGTTATCATGTATTTCCGTATCGTGATGATGAACATGTTAAAAACGATATTGAACGCTGGGCGCAAGGTCAAACAGGAATTCCCATTATTGACGCTTGCATGCGCTGCTTAAAAGCCACCGGTTATATAAACTTTAGAATGCGCGCCATGCTTGTAAGCTTTGTAACGCATCATTTAAATATAAGCTGGCAGCAAGCAAGCTTTCCCCTCGCTAATTACTTTTTAGATTTTGAGCCCGGAATTCACTACCCGCAAATTCAAATGCAAGCCTCGGTAACAGGTATTAATACCATTAGGCACTACAACCCAATTAAACAATCGGAGGATCAAGACCCAACAGGTTCGTTTATTAAAAAGTGGTGCCCCGAGCTTGAAAAACTCCCTATTGAATATTTACATCAGCCTTGGGAGCAAACTCCGATGGAAGCACTCTTTAACGACTTTAAGTTAGGGGAGGATTACCCTGAACCGATGCTTGATTTAGCAGCAGCCTCAAAAGAAGCACGCGAGCGCTTATGGCAATACCGTGAGCGAGCCGATGTTAAACGCGCCATAGGGAGGATTCTTAAAAAGCACGTTGGGGGTACTCAAAAAGTTACTCGAACAAAAAGTAAAACGGATACTAAAAGTAACAGCAAGGTTAAGTAAGCATGGCGCACAAAAAACTAAACTTACCTCAGAAAATATGCCCTATTTGTAATAAACCTTTTACGTGGCGTAAAAAATGGCAGCGCGACTGGGATAACGTTATTTATTGTTCAGAGCGCTGTAAGCGAAATAAACAGGGATAACAATTAACTGGCGTCTATTTTGCAACATCATCAGTAATTAATGCTTTTAAGGCTTTATATAAGTTTATTTTGTAAATAACGCTTAGCTAACCTGAAAAGCTTACACTCAAGCAAGGAGAAGATGATGACTATTAAAAAAACGGCAAGTTCAACATGGTCTGGCGATATTAAAACAGGCAAAGGTAGCATATCAACTCAAAGTGGCGCGCTTAACAAACAACCTTATGGTTTTAATACCCGCTTTGAAGATAAGGCAGGCTCAAATCCTGAAGAATTAGTAGGTGCAGCTCACAGTGCATGTTTTAGTATGGCACTTTCGCTTGCATTAGGTGATGCAGGCTTTACCGCAGATAAAATTGATACTAAAGCCACTGTAAGCCTTGATGAAGTAGATGATGGTTTTTCAGTAACGCATATTGCCCTGGAAGTAAAAGCGCGTATTGATGATATTCAAAATGAGCAGTTTCAAGCATTATGTGAACAAACCAAAAAGAACTGCCCTATTTCCAAGCTCTTAAATACCGAAATATCACTAGATGCGACACTTCAATCAGCATTTTAACTATTTAGACAGTTCCTTACTAAAAAAGCCAAGTAAGTAATTACTTGGCTTGCTTATTATAAAGAATTATTTTTAGGTTTATTCCTACTCAAAGTACTTACTACAAGCCCTATTCCCATCCCAATTGCTGGCCATACTACCCATATATAACTAGGCGAAGTTAGTAAATTTATAACGCTTAGCAAAGTTAAAATAAGTAAATATCCTTT
Organism: Pseudoalteromonas sp. BSi20495; assembly: GCF_000241185.1. Classification (NCBI taxonomy): domain Bacteria; kingdom Pseudomonadati; phylum Pseudomonadota; class Gammaproteobacteria; order Alteromonadales; family Pseudoalteromonadaceae; genus Pseudoalteromonas; species Pseudoalteromonas sp. BSi20495. The sequence continues at coordinate 18,447 of NZ_BADY01000091.1, read as the reverse complement.
AATTTTTTTGCCTAATGTCACTGTATTGCTCATTTATATTCTCCAAGTAATGTATGTCGCTATTATTGTTTTAATAAGCAACGTACACACCTGCTAAATGTCACTAAGTGATCTGACATTAGTCATCGCTTTTCATTTAATTACATAGTCATTTATTATGTATAAAAACATAAAAAACAATACTTTAATCTATTTGTGTTAGAATCTAATCTCAACTAACCTAAACAAATAAACATAAGAGGATGAGCTAAATGAGCGAAAAATCAAAAGATTGTGAAAAAGTTACATGTAGTAACTGTGCTGATGCTAACGATCTCGAATTTGATTTTTCTATGGCTTTTCAACCGATTATAAACTGTAAAACTAATCTTATTTATGGCTATGAGGCACTAGTTAGGGGTTTAAATGGCGAGTCTGCTTATTCAATCATTTCAAAAGTGAATGAAGACAACCGCTATGCATTTGATCAGCTTTGTCGTATTAAAGCCATTCAACTAGCCTCAAAGCTGGGCATAACATCAATGCTAAGCATTAACTTTTTACCTAATGCTATTTATAAACCAGAGCGATGTATACGCACCACACTAGAAGCTGCAAAAAAGTATAACTTCCCAATTCAAAATATTATGTTTGAATTTACTGAAGTAGAAAAAATAGAAGACACCGCACACATTAAACGCGTTGTTGATTACTATCAGTCTCTCGGATTTAAAACCGCCACCGATGACTTTGGTGCAGGTTATTCTGGTTTAAATCTGCTGGCTGACTTTCAAACAGATATTATCAAGCTGGATATGGCGCTAATACGCGATATAAGCAACGACAAAAAACGCCAATTAATAGTAACTCATTGCTTAAATATGTTTCGCGATTTAAATATTATCGCACTGGCTGAAGGGATTGAAACAGTAGAAGAATATACATGGCTTAAAAACGCAGGTGTTGAGCTTATGCAAGGGTATTTATTTGCCAAACCAAGCTTTGAAAACTTGCCTGAGGTAACCTACGTTTTTAATTAGGAAAATCTACAATACCCAAACACTTTATTACAATCATTTAATTGCCTTATAAAACCTCATAAATATAATACCCATTCTAGTAACAAATTTACTTAATTATAAGAAGGGATACTTAATGCGCTTTTTAATGCCACTCACTTTACTCGCACTTAGCTGTACAGCGTCTGCAAACGTCGAGCAGTCAGAATCAAAACAATGGTTTAACTCTATAAACTACGCAAAAATTGATTCTGATTATTACAGTGATAATGTGTACGGGTTATCAACTCACTATTACTTTGAGGAACAGCAAAACTCAGGTGTGTGGGATGATTATGGCTACTTGGATACAGATAGTAATATAGGCTTAAATTATTTTAATTCAGATGGTTATAGTGGAAAAGGTATTTTTGGAGAAGGCTTTTACGGCAATGCTTTTGCAACTTTTGAACTACCTAATATTGGTGATGCCGACAACTATTCACTTGGTTTAGGTTACTTATTTGCTGATTCACTAAAAGTATCTGTTCGTATGTTAGATTATGAATATAGCGATACAGTTTATTTATTTAAAGCTCAATATAATCATGAAATTAACGACACCGACTACATTGGTTTTACTGTTGAAACAGATGATGAAACAGAGTCATGGGACCTATCATCACGTTACTTTGCCCATCTTTACGATGACAGTTATTTTGCTATAAATGTTGACTACCTAGATGTTGGCGACGACTCAGTTTTTAATGTGCTCGCAAACTATTACTTTAATAAACATGTTGCAGTCGGTATTGGCTCAAACGACTCTGATTTAGTTATTGAAGGTAAGTACTTTATTAATGATAGCTACTACTTCACAGCTAATTACACTGATAATGATAACTATGATGTATATAATCTTAGCTTTGTAGCCCAATTTTAATAAACACAAAAAAGCCGCCTTGCTGGGTCAGTTCAGTTAAACAAGGCGGCATTTTCTAAATAACTTTAGGTTACATATTACCTAGCTCTATCATCATCGCTGTGTACATACGTAAATTAAGCTCAAGTTGCTCAAGTGTCATAAATTCATGCTCTGAGTGACCTGTGTAGCGCTTACCCGGCATTGAAGGACCAAACGATACCGCATTATCAAACAGCTTTGCGTTAGTGCCACCACCTATTGATACAAAGTCAGCTTTTTCGTCGCCCGTAAAATGCTTAAAAATATCAAGCAGCTTTTGCGCATGCGGCGCGCTATCAAGTAGCATAGGTGTGCCAATAATTGTTTCTATGTTGGCAAGCGTTACATTGTTAGTGGCTTGCCAATTAGCGAGCGCATCATCAATTTGCTTTTGTAATACAGCTTCGTCTTTACCCATAGGGCGACGTGCATTTACAGCAAGTGTTAGCGCATTACCATCGCGCTCAATAACGGTTGGTGCCACTGTCATCGGGCCCATAAAGTCGTGCTTGTAAGCTATTTCGCCAAACTGTTTACCGTGAATATCTAAACCAATTAACTGATTCACAAAGTCGATTAGCTCGCCGTCACTGTTATTTTCAAGCTCCACGCCTTTAAATAACTCAGCTAAATAAGCAATGGCATTTATACCCGACTCCGGCTCTGATGAATGCGCCGACATACCTTTAACGCTTATTGCTAAACCATTACTTTTTTCACTAAAGTTAAACTCAACTTTATTTAATGTTTTGGCTTTTGCCTTTAATGTATTAATAAGTGCAGCGTCTGCATTGTGAAGTACTAAACTTGCATCTTCTGGAATTTGGCTTCTAAACGCACCGCCAGTTACATCCTTTACATATAAACCCGTTTGTGGTGATGTTGCATTAAAAGTAGGTGCAATTAAGCTCCAGCCTTTCTCGGCAACCACTACAGGGTATGATGCATCAATCGTTACTGCATATTTTGGTTGTTCATACGTTTTCATAAATTGAGTAAGCGGACCCCAATCAGACTCCTCAGCAAGGTAAATCATAAGCTCAATTCGGTTATTAAGGGTTATGCCTTTATCTTTAATTGCTTTCATGGCGTAAAGCGCTGTTGCTATTGCACCTTTATCGTCTTCCGTACCACGACCAACTAATTTTCCCGGTTCAGATGTATCAATAATAAAAGGACTTTGTTTCCATTTGCTAGCATTAGCAGGTTGCACGTCACCGTGCGTTACTACCGTTACTTTTTCGCTTTGCTCGCCCATTCCAATTAAAACGGTGTACCCTAAATCTTGATAGTCAAAACCAAGCTCTGCAGCTTTCATTCTTAAAAGTGCTTTAAAGCCAATAAAATCGGGATTTTGAGGAGCGGTAATGTCGCTTTTATTAACGGTCGGAAAAGCCACTAAGTTAGTTAGTGTGTGTATTTGAGCATTTTGGTAGGTATTTACTGCGTAATCGGCAACGCTATCAATATTTTTATTTAGCTGCGCATGAGCACCAAACGCAAATAAAGCAATACTGGCTAAAGCTAACTTTTTCAAAACAATTCCCATTTAATTAATAACTAAGAGCATTAATTATAACGCTATGGGAGGCTTACATATAGCAATTTGTGGCAGGCACACAGGTAACGTAAGGTAAATATTTATATAGCAGCTTTTATGAGGATGGCTGTATAATGCGCGACTTAAAATTAACAGAGTATTTAATTGTGAACCGTCGTAAAAAAATCGTCACTAAATTTCAAAAGAAAGATAAACGCACTAACGCTAAATTGCATAAAAGCAACAAACCGTCTTATGTATCAAAAGCTGAGCGCGAAAAACTAGCTGAACAAGAAAATAATGAACCACAGGTAATCCAAGAGTAACTTTACGTTACCTGTTGCTTTGATAATTTAAAGTGGCAAAAGTACCGACCACTTACATAACATACCACTGCCGTGGCAACTATAAGCTCAAACGTAGCTAAGTAATTAACTGTATCTACATATGATATTGCGAGGTTTATACTTTGCATCCAGTCTTTCATTTTAAATAATGCAGTTGCCCCAATAACCATTGGAAACGTAAAAGCAGCGTAGCTCGGCGTAAAAGGTCTGCGTAATAACTTTATAAATAACACATAAACAATCAGTGTTTTTATTATCGCTAATATAAATAATGCCCCCACTATAACAAGTGATGGATTAGCTACAATATGAAAATATCCCGCTAATGTTAAACTGGCAGGCGCAGCTAAAATGGCAAGTGTTGGCTGTATTTCGTAGTCACTTTTTAATGCTAATAAAAAACGATAAAACATAATTGGCAGCATAATACTGTACGTTGATATACCAATTACCAGTGCGCTGTGAGCTAACCACGCTAATGTCGGATTTCCCGAAAAAGTAATATCTGCAATAATTATCCCCACTGGTGGCACAAACCAACTGGGCGCCATATCTTCAAAATTAAACTTTTTTGCTCGCTGGTATAAAAAGCTCACCAAAAATATGAGATGCAGCACAAAAGCTAAAACCCACATAATATCGCCAACTAATGGGTTAAATTGCCCAACTGAGTTTGAAATAACAAGATTAGCCATTGCAAATGTAGGGATCACACTTCCTGCAACTGGGTGAGCTAAATCGGCTTTTAATAAATGAGGGTGTAGTAAAAACTTAGCAGCCAAAAGTAAAACTAATACGCCAGCTAATACCGATCCCAAAAATTGCCCTTGAGAGTTTAAATTAAAAACGTTTTCCCATGTCCACCCCATACTAGCAATACCCAAAGCTAAACCGGCCATAGCTGTTGGCGCACCCATCACTTTATTTTTAAATTGCTTAAACACTGTATTTCCTAATCATTGGGTGATGAACAAGTTACTACTTTTTACTGCACTTCCTTAAAATAACGCTGTAAAATAGTACAAGCGTGCTTAATAGAACGCTTTTTGCGTACAAATATTTCATAAAAAATAAGCTTACGGCTTAATTATTAAAGCGCAAAAAAGCCATAACATGGTTATGGCTTTTGCTTTATTTTAAATTTGAATATGAGGTTAATTAAAACGCATAGCTAGCACTTATATTAAATGAGCGCCCCTGTCCTGCAAGTTGTTCAAACCCGTTGCTGCTATCTTGTTTAAGTGCTGCAATGCTTACGCCACCTAATGGGAGTTGGTAGTACTCATCAAACACGTTACTCACTTCTGCGCTTAGCGTTAATGCATCCCATGTGGCTTTAGAGCTTAAATTAACCAAGCTGAAGATGTCTGTTTGGTTTTCAAAACGATTATTATCTACACGGCTTTTAGTATCGACCCACTGCCAAGATAACGCATTTTCAAATCGACCTATTTGCTGGCTAATACCTAGCTGAGTTTGCAATGGTTTAATTTGATAAAGCGGTTGGTTAGTATCGTCTCGCTTGCCTCTGGTATTGGTAACATTAGCGTGTAACTGCCAATTGCCTAAATTCTTAGATTCATAAATGTTGGCTGTTAAATCTATTTTTGCACCATATAAAATGGCATCTACATTAGTAAAATGCAAAATGTTACGCGCTGTATTGTCCAAGTCATAACTATTGAAGCTTCTTACACTATCAGCATCAATATAATCATTCACATCTGTATACCAAACATTGGTGCTTAATCGCCAACCATCATCTTTAGCCGATTTAATATAAGTAGCACTTAAAGTATGCGCTGTTTCAACGTCTAAATCAGGGTTACCAATATAGCCATTACCATCGCCATACCAACCAATCATGGTGGTTGCCATATTACTTACGCCCCAGCTGTATCGCTCGTATAAATTAGGCGCGCGGTTTTTACGGGCAAGACCAAATTGCAGCTCATCATAATTTGTTATTTGGTAGTTAATTAATAAATTAGCGTCAACTACAGTGTCGGTTTTATCTCTGTCGCCAGCATTAAAGTTCTGTGCAGCGATGGTATTATCTGTAGACGTATCGCTCATGGTCATACTTTCCATACTACCCATGTCGCTCATATCGTCCATATCCATCATACTCATGTCATCGTTGTAAGATTGAACCTCTCCAACGTGGGTATTAATACTTTCAATACGTACGCCTGCGTTTAACCATAATTTTGTATTTATTTGGCTCTCAAATTCTGCAAATGCCGCTATGCGCTCTCGTTTACCGTTATTTACATTTACGTAATCGTCTGGTCCCATCATGGTTGAGCCTTCAATACCTGGCCACCAATCATCAATACTGTAATTGTAATATTCTTGACCGAGTAAAATACTGCTGTTTTTATCAAGCGCGATACGCCATTTAAGCTGCGTACTTATATCTTGTGCATCGGTTTTCATTCGCATCATGCCTGTTTTTTCTTCACTGAAAAAACCCATTTCGTGCTTTACGCTATGCCAGTTAATTTGCCCTTCAAGCTCGCTGTTTTCAAAGGAGCGTTTGTATTGAGCTATTGCACCGTAGCTGGTGTTATCGGTCATATCCATATACTGATTTGCAAATCCCTGATACGGGATTTTTTGATGCGTTAGCTTTATAACTAATTGCTGTTTATCATCGCGCATAGCTGCGGTTAAACTATGATTTTGTGCTCGATACAATGTATCTAATACTACATCGCCGTTACCGTCTTCATAACTATCTGCGTCACTAAACGAACCCTGATAATTAAGGCTAAACGTGTCACTTGCTAAACGTGCACCAACGCCAAGTTTACGTCCGTTATCAACGCTACTGTACTTTGCTGACACATAACCTGAGTGCCAACCTAATTCATTGCTATCGCTATACTGTGGTGAAATAGAATTAACGCTTATTACACCGGCAATATTATCGCCGCCCGCGCTTACTGGCGACACGCCTGCAACCACATTGTAAGACGTAATTTGATTAGCCGAGATATACGAAAGTGGCGGGTTCATGTGATTAGCGCATGCAGCGGTAACATCTGCGCCATCAATTAACACTTTAACTCTGTCGCCCATTAAACCATTTAAAATAGGGAGGTTAGATACGCCGCCCGCGGCTGAAAAATCGACACCTAAATCACTTAATAACGATTCTGACGAACCAAGTGCTAAATGCTTATTTTGAGCATGTCCGTGTACTTCAATTACTTCTAAAGGCGTATCGTCGGCAAATGCAAAAGGAGATAGCACACCGCTAATAAAAAGTGCGACAGGGGAAAGTAAGTAAGTTTTTTGAGTTTTGCTTTTATAAACCATTGTTAATTTATGCCACTGTAATAATTGGCGTAATTATAGTGTGAACTGCAAAAGCAAAAGCGCGACATATTGTCGCACTTTATCAATTAAGAATGTTGTTAAATTGCCCCTAGACAGAACCCTTCGTGCAGCGCGTGTTTGGCATTTATTCTACGTTATCGCCTATTTATGAGGAATAAACACTACATAGGCTCTGCCTTACTTAAATACCAAACATACTGCTGAAAATTCAACCTCAAAAGATAAGCAGGCCATAAATAAAGGATGGTTTTAATTATAAAAAAGAGCCAACAGTAAAACTGTGACCCTTATATAAAAATGTATTCTTTAAATTTTATACATTTAGCTGCGACACAATTTCCGACACCTTCTCCGCCCCAGCTTCAATGTCTTTTATAACGTCAGATACTTCTGAAATTAACTCTCGCCCTTTAACCGAGGAATCAGAAACAGATGTTATTTGCTTTGAAATATCATTGGTCAGCTCTTGATTGTTTTTTACAACCGTTGCAATTTCATTTGTAGAACTACTCGTTCTTGCTGCCAATTGTCTAACTTCATCAGCTACTACTGCAAAACCTCGGCCATATTCACCTGCTCTAGCGGCTTCAATAGCTGCATTTAAAGCTAGTAAATTAGTTTGATCGGCAATACTACTTATAGTAGAAACAATTGATCCTATGACCGCAGATTGTTCATTTAGATTTTTAATTAACTCAACTGATTTAAGGACCTGATTTACGATGGCATCGGAATTTGCGATCGAATCGCTTAAAATACCAGAGCCTAGTACGGCGGTTTTAACCGTAGAAACGGCTGATTCGTGTGCAATCGCTGCGGCTTCTGTAACGGCTCTGTTACGCGACATGCGCTCAGTTATATCCGAAGCAAATTTAATAACCTTTATCACGTTTCCCTTGTTATCTAAAATAGGGTTATATGTTGCCTCAAGCCAAATTATGTCTCCATTTGCTTTTACTCGTTTAAACTGTCCTGATTTGAATTGCCCTTTCCCTAACTCATCCCAAAAATGTGGGTTTTTATCGTAAAACTCGTCGGTGCAAAACATCCTATGATGCTCACCTGTTATTTCATTTAGCTTATAACCGGTAGCAGACAAAAAGTTGTTATTAGCTGTTAATATTTCACCTTGAGGGGTAAATTCAATCGTTGCCAACGCTTTGCTTAATGCTTCTGCAACTGCTTCTTGTGCTTTTCTTTGCGTGTAATTAGCCGTAATATCAGAGGCTATTTTAATTACCTTAACGACAACCCCATCTATTTCAACTGGAAAGTATGTTGCTTCTAACCATATTTTTTCGCCTTGGGAGTTATATCTTAAAAAAGACCCACTCACTGACTTACCATCTCTGAGATTTTTCCAAAATTGAGTATACTCTTTCGATTCCGCATATGATTTTTCACAAAACATACGGTGATGATGACCAACAACATCCTTGGTATAACCTACTGTGTTCAAAAATAATAAATTAGCGTCTAAAATAATCCCTTCAGCCGTAAACTCAATATAAGCAACATGCTTCGTTATTGCATTTAATACTGATTCTTTTTGAGCGACTTGTAACTCAAGTGCTTCTATTTTCGAGTTACTTTTATTTATACCAAACATATAAGCTGCCTTAGGGTAAATGTTTAATCTGAATGAGCTGTTTATTTAAGCTCTATACTACAACTATAAAATTTAAATATAGGCAAAAATACAAATTTAATCTAATAAATTAGACTTTATGCGCCGCATCACACTAATTGACCGAAACTCTGGATAATCAATCTATCTCAAGTGGTTACTTTCAGCGCTAACTGCGTTTAATTTACTTGCAATAGGCCAGCTATTAACGCGTAAACTCGCCTTTTTTCACAGAAAATCTCTGGCTAGAGAAAAACCTCAATCTGAGTTTAGGTTAATTATCTAGAGCCTGTTGATCTTCAAAAATTAAAATTTATTCTATCTTGGCCGATTAAATCGCGGCGTAGGCTAGGTAACTGATCCTGCTTACTCTACTGATTTACATTGACATAAGAGTGAGTAAAGACAGCGCATGCTTGGCATTTACGCTACTTTATCAAATATTTATGGGAGTTAACCAGGGTACATAAGGCCACTGTGCTTAAAAGTAAACAAGCTCCTGTAAATTCAATTTCGAAAGATAAACGGGCTCAAGAATAATCTAATTTTATATGTATAAAAATATCACTATTAAATACATAAATCGTATATATCTTATTTAATTTCAGTTTGGCACATGACGCCGCGCACTTTTTAACTTAATATAACCACCTGTTTATCCCTAAATCACGCCATTTTTTCTAGGGTCTGTTGATATTTCAAGATTAAAATTCGTTCTATCTAGGTTCGATTTAATCGCGGCGCGAGTTGTGTAACCTAGTGGGCTAAGTAAAAACAGAGCAAAGCTTCCGCGTTCTGCTCACACCTTTTACCTACATCCATGAGGGAATAATCACACTAATAAGCTCTGTCTTGCCTAAAAAAATATACTGCAGTTAAATTCAATCTCGAAAGATAAACAGAATCTAGCCTATATAATATTTTTACATATTTTACTGTTGCTTTTATCTATGTATTTCACATCAATTTCAAAGGATTTTTTATGACATCAGATGTAACGTCGGCATCTAGTCAACTTAACAGAACCGCTATTTTACTTGTATTAGCGCTCGGTACATTTATTTTAGGATTATCTGAATTTTCGATGATGCCTATGCTGCCACTGATTAGCGAAACATTTGGTTCAACGCCATCACAAAGTGGTTATGCAATTAGTGCTTACGCCATTGGTGTTGTAGTGGGCGCGCCTATTTTAATGCTAACAACTGCTAATATGAGAAAGCACAAAGCATTGCTCATTTTTATAAGCTTAATGTTTGTCTCAAACGGATTAAGCGCGATGGCAACGTCGCTTGAGCAACTTGTAATATTCAGATTTTTAAGTGGTTTACCTCATGGTGCATATTTTGGCGCAGCTATTTTATTAGCATCTGATATTGCCCCAAAAGGTAAGCGTGCTAGCTTTATGTCTAAGGTGTTTATGGGTTTAACTGTGGCTACTATTGTTGGTGTGCCCGTAGTTACACTTGTAGGTCAAAATTTAAGTTGGCGGTATTGTTTAGCCGGCGCTGCAGTGCTTGCATTTATTGCTTTTATTTTTGTTTATAAAGTAGTGCCAAATATCGATAACGCTAAGCCTTCTAACTTACTAAACGAGTTTGGCGTACTTAAAAATAAACTGGTTTGGTCTATTTTAGGTATTGTAATTATTGGCTTTGGTGGGGTGTTTTGTATTTATACTTACATTGCCGACACCATATTAGTGGTAACAAAAACAGCCCCGTATACTATTTCTATCGCAATGGTAATGTTTGGTATCGGTTGTACGCTCGGTAACTATGTACTGGGTAAAGCAGCCGATAAATCTGCAATTAAAACCACTGGTCTTGCACTTGTATGTACCATTGTATTTGCCTTTGCTTATGTAACGGCAAGCCATAATATTTGGGCTCTTTATGCGGTGATCTTCTTTATTGGTTGCAGTGTGGGCTTGGCTACGCTGATTCAAACGCTTTTAATGGACGTCGCCCCCGAAGGCCACGCTATGATTGGCGCCTTAGTACAGTGCGCATTTAATACTGCCAATGCTATAGGCCCTTGGGTCGGTGGAATTGCAATAGCACAGGGTGCTGCACCTAATCAAACAGGTTACGTAGCAGCTGCATTATTTTTAGGTGGTTTGGGGATGTGGCTACTAAGTTACTTACAACTAAATAAACAGCAACCAACAGCGCAAGCCGCCAGTTATAGCAATCCACAATAATACTTAATCAATTTGAGGGATTAATTAGGCGAATTGATATTAAGCTGAGTTTTAAATAATAAACACAAAAAAGCCCAAACAACGTTTGGGCTTAATTTTTATATTTTAACTAAACTGCGTTATTTTGTTAGCTCAGTATTTATCTCATTAATTAATGTATGAATGCGCTGTGCATTTTTGCCTAAATCACTACGTCCTACTCGCGACTTACTACGAATATCGACAAAACGTTCGCTGCCTTCATCGTTAATGCGGACAACGACATCATCTTTAAAACCAAACCATGTTGTTGTATCAGTCGCTTCTACAAGACCTAAACTTGTATCTGTGTTAACAAGTTCCCAACCCAAGTTTTTCACTGCTTGCTCTGTAGCTTCAAGCAAATCAGTTTTAGATTGAGCAAAACTAAGCGTTGCAAGTTCTGGGTAAGCTTTGCGTTGTTCAATTGCGGTTTCTTCGCCTGCATAGGCAACTGGGTTTGGCGCATCAACACGAAGTGGTGCAATAGCTACAAACTGAGGCGGGTTAACTAAGTCGGTAGAAATATCATGTATTGGCGGCACACTTTTAGCTGTGTTCATCATATTTAAAGGCATTGCTATAGCCACTGCTGAAAATACAACCGCAATAGCTGCACTACCAAATGTCACGGTTTTGCGCATAAAGATTATCTGTATTAAAAGTAGCACAAGTGCAGCGCCACCTGCATAAACGCCAAATCGAAAGCCTGTGAATGCAGTTCCTAGTTCTACAATACCAAATTTGTACAAAGGCCCAGGCAGAACGACCAGCAAAAAGGCAATTAAACTAACTAAGCTCACTAAAATTTTCATTTTATGATTCCTTTATTGTGTGTGATTTTTATTATTAAACAGATAAACGCTATTAACGCTATTAACGAGTAGCTTATACTGCCTATAAGTGCTTTTAGATTACTATTAGCGACTAATTACACAAAAAAGTCCAATGTTGTGTGATCAAAGTTACTTAAATTAGGAAAAATATCAACAAGCTCAGAGCTCGGCACACCAAACCACTGAGCCAATGTGGCAAAGTACTGCTCATTTGCAACGCTTGGAATTAAACGCCCGCCACTGGTATCTTGTGGGCCATCTAAATGCTGAGTTAAAAGCTCACCATATATATTGCCGCCTTTTACTGCGCCGCCCATTACTATTTGGTTCCCTGCCCAACCATGATCAGTGCCATCGCCATTTGAGGTCAACGTGCGACCAAAATCAGACATAGTAAACGCAGTCACTTTATCTGCCATATCAAGCTCTTTCATCGCACTATCAAACTCACTAAGCCCTTGGGCTAATGTGCTTAGCAATACAGGGTGAGTATCTAGCTGATTATCATGGGTATCAAACCCGCCCATAGACACAAAAAACACTTGGCGCTGAGTACTTAATTTTGACTGCACGCTAATTGTTTTAGCAACTGCTGCTAACTGCTCCGATAAACTTGTATCACTAAATGAAGTAATTAACGCTGGCGCTGTTTCTAGCGCATTATTCATCGCTTGGGTGTTATTAATCGCCGACTTGAAGCTATCAGCGTAAGCACTACTGAGGGGATGAACTGTATTACTCATAATCCGGTTCATTATAGTAGTTACATGTTCCATGCGCGGCTTATAATCACTAAATGCATTAATTTTACTTATACCGCTTTTATTAAGTGCAAATGCTTTTGTTTGATTACCCGTTTGCCAAAGGTTTGTACCATCAAGCGATATATTAGCGGCAAACTGATCTTGCTGCTCTAAGCGCTCAAGTAAACGTGCGCCCCACCCACTATTTAACGACTGTTTTTCACGCCCATACATCCATGATGCCTGCTGATCATTATGCGAGAACAAATGTTTGGGGATCGTCACGGTTTTATTTTTATAATCATCGAGAGTAGTAGGTGCGAGTAAAGTTCCAAGGCCGCCAACAAACGCTAGATTAGACGAATCAAACACACTTTTAATAGGCGCAAGCGAAGGATGCAGCCCAACTCCACCAGCAAAATTAGTTGCACTATTAAGTGCTATAGGCGCCGAAACAGCAAGGTTTTGACGACTTTGTTCATACAAGCTACGTTGCTCACCTTCTAATGGTACTAGCATATTAAGTGAATCATTACCGCCATATAAAAACACACACACCAACGCTTTGTAATCCCCCAACTCAATCGCATTTACTGACCCCGTTAATGCTTGCAGTTGTAAACTTGTTAGCGCGGCCGCCGACACACCGCCTTTTAAACATAACGACAAAAACTGTCTTCTATTTATGCTCATTATGTCTCTCCTAATACTGCAAATTAAATTCAGGTGAAATAGCAATTATGTAAAGTAAATACGATACCCGTTCTCGATATTCGGCATCATTAAAGTATGCATCTAAATCAAGCAATGCTTGGCGCGTATCAGCACTCATTGAACCGGCAAAATATAAAACATTATACTGTTCAAGTAAGGCACCTACCCCGTTACTTTTTAAAAAGCTCATATCGCTCTTGATATAAACATATAACTCTTTGGGATTTAAATCATCACGTGCTTCTGCAGTTCCCCATACTAAACCTGAGAAATGCTCGTTCATAGTGCCAATTAATGTAGTATCACCCGCTATTTGTAATTCCGGTGCGACTAACTCATCACTGCGTAATTGAGCTGGCTGATAATCGGGTCTAAAAAAGTTAAATACAGATGGCGAACGCATTGGTCCCTGCCCATAATTATTTATTAAATTCCATGTTCTATACTCCCCTTCTAAAGACCTTACATCAAGGTTTCGCCAAAATTGTACTGTTTTTAGTAAGGGCTCCTTAACTTTTCCTTGATAGCTTAAAACACTGCCAAAATGACGAGCCTCGTCATCTAAGTAAATAGCTTTAATGACAGCCGCTAAATCCCCACGCACACCATCGCCATTATCGTTAAACACATTAGCCACTCGCTCAATATATTGAGGGGTTGGATTTGATGTAATTAATCGTTGAATTAGTTGCTTAGTAATAAATGGTGCTACATTGGCGTGATTAAATAAATTATCGAGTGCTATTTGCAGTGATTCCTCTGGCCCATAGCCCTCAGGGATTACTTCATTATTTAAAAGTACTTTTTGTTTACTTGAATGGTATTCGCTAAATGCTTGCATTGGTTTAATATAATCACGGCTTTTGCGTTTAAACGTTTCACTATCGGCAAACGTCCAACCAGTAAATACCCGTGCAAAGCCTTCAATTTGAGACTGCCCGTAAGTGGCAATGGTATTCCCTTGGGCATCAAGCTTTGCGCTACCATCTTTATTTAGCTCTTCAAGCCCAATGGTAAATAACTGCATTACTTCACGTGCGTAATTTTCGTCTGGACGAATGTTAAGTGCATCATCTGCTTTTTCGTTACCTAAATGGCTTAAATAAGTCCCCATAATTGGCGAAAGCGTGACATCCTCTAGTAACTCCCGGTAATTACCAAATGCATTTTTAAGCAGTAAATCGTAGTAGGTAACCATTCCTTCTGGTTGAGAGCTTAAGCTGCTGTTGGCATCCGACACCACTAATATCTCGCTCAATGCAAATGCAACGCGCTGGCGAAGCTGATCGTCACTGCGCAAGGTCGCCTTCCACCAACCATCAATACGGTTGATATATCTAAAGTCATCTTGAGCCGGACTTTTGACTAAATAACTTCTGTGGTATTCAATTGGTAATGCTATTTGGCTTTCAAGCCATTGCTGCTCACTTAACCCTTGGGCTTTGCGTATTTCATTAAGTGTTGGCCCCATACTACCTTGGTGTAGCAAACGTGCAGCAGCAAATTCATCCATCGCGTTTCTGGCAATAAAACTTACCGTTTTAACTGCAATAGCACCTTCGTTGTCCGTTGCAGTTACATTAAAGGCATACTCTTTTGGTGAATAACTCAATGCTGAAGGAATATTTATTATCACAGAGTTAGCAGCTATTGGCTCATCAAGTACCTTAAGACCAGCAGTTTGCTCCCAGATCACACTTGTTATTGTGCCGTCGTTATCGCTCGCTGTTGCAGTTAATTCAATAGTTTGGCTTTTGGTTATATCGCTTGGAATATTAGCCACAGATAAAATAGGAATTTCATTTCCGTTAATAGTTGGCGTATCATCTGAGCCTGAACCACCGCAAGCACTTAGTAGCAAAACTGAGCTTGCCATCAAAAAATATTTATAATGCATGAAAGTCGTCATCGTCTTTTAATAAAGGTACATTACCATGTACCGAGTTTGATGCATTTATTGAAACACAAAATTTACAATTTAACCCTTTATTTTTTGTAACCGAAACTTGACTAACCCTCAAAAACACAAAAAATACGGTGGTTTAAATTAGCCTGGGCTTTATTATTTATGAAAACAGAAATTAGCTATCGTTTTGAATCTTCACAAGTTGCCAACCGATTTTCACATGAACTAAAAAATTGGTCTGTTAACGATGTAAAAACTCGTCTTTTTAATGGTGGCGACAGTGTAAAAGTAAGCTATGAGTATGACGAAAATGGGTTTGATTACACTATTGCAGAACTTGATGACCTAGCTGAGCGACACGCAGGTAAAGAAATATAAGTAAACAAACCCCCTCTCATACGTAATTTATTAAATATAAATACGTTAATTACTTTTAACACGCTAGAGATGAGTCTGGCAGTGTTATTATGGGTAATATACAACGCATTAGAGTGCCCTTGTTAAGCTCACTCTCAATTTCTATAGATCCCTTATGTTCCTTTAATACGTTATATACAATAGCCATTCCCATTCCAGTTCCCTCACCTACAGGCTTTGTAGTGTAAAATGGTTCAAAAATATGATTGACTGTTTTTTCATCCATTCCGCAGCCATTATCGGACACTTCAATGTAGATGTTTTTCTCGTCTGAGAATAAATTAACAAGAATTTCTCCTTGCTGGTCTTGTACTAAATCACAGGCATATTTAGCATTTAGTAAAAGGTTTACGAAGATTTGATTAATTGCCGACAAATTACAATAACTTAATGGTAATTCATCATCCGAACACGTTATGTTGCATGTTTTTAATTGATTAGCGAGTAACTTAATAGCCCCCTCTAGCGACTCTCTAATATTAGCCATAGCCATGGAATTATTTTTAGGTCTAGCAAAATTAAGTAAGTTATTAACAATTGCCGCAATTCGCTGTAATCCCTCATGCGTATCATTTAATAGTTCATCTAGATCATCTAAAATAAAATCAATATCACTTTCTTTATCAAGTTTTACTAGTAATGTTTCCATCTCTGCAGCAGATATTGATTTATTAATATATTGTTTTGCAACAGTCATTAATGCTATCAGCGTAGGTTTAAAAAATTTAATACTTTCAAGGTTACTTGTTACATATGCCAGTGGATTATTTATTTCATGGGCAACACCTGCCGATAGCGTCCCTAAAGTAGCCATTTTTTCACTTTGCATAAGAGTAACCTGCTGATTTTTTAACATGTTAAGCTTTTCTTCAAGATCTTGGTTTGCACAAAATAATGCGCGTGTTTTATCCTCAAGTAGCATCTCTAGTTCATCTCTTGCTGCTTTTTCACGAAGGTATGCTTTTTTGTAGTTGTGGGTATCTTCACTCATTGCCAATCTCATATTTAACTTCAATTACACATTTATCATAACCATTATGCATGCATTCAACATGATTTAGCGCCACCTCGATACCGTAATGAGAGGCTGCACCAAAAATAAGCCCTTCAGCGCACATGCACAGCTGCCTTTTGGAATAGTAATGCATCAAAATAAATCCATTTTCAATAAGCTCTGCTTTAATTTCTGGTAAATTTGGCTCTTGATATAGTTTTGCAACTTCAACATGAATCACCTTATCGATACCCATAATTAAGTCCGCAAACCCATTAAAGTTTTCAACTATTGTAGGGTGCCGGCCCCTTAAGTGGCCAAATAAATACTCACCAAATGCCTTTAACACATCAGGCATAGACATAGATAAAGCATCAGCTACATCTTGCGCCAAACCCACTATTTCTTCATCTGGATAGCTTTCTGCTGAAATATAAATACGATCACTAGGTGCATTTTTTTCAAGTAAATCATCCCACGCAGCCATGCCGCACTTTTCAATAACGAGGGCTTCAAGTCCTCTAAAAATAACACCTTTCATACATCCCCTCGTGTATCACTTTTTAAAACTTAAAAACCATTGTTGTACATCTTCTAGTATTTTCAAATCATCAATAAAGTCATATTCAGTTTGATTAAACTCAATTACTTGCTGGCAATAAGCATGCTCAACAATCATATGAATAACAGTTAATGATATCCCCTCATCCACAGGTAAATCATCCAGTAACTGCGCCCTAACAATTGACTTTTCAAACCCCCAAAGCGCTAATAAGTAGGCACTAAGAGCGTACTTAGGCACGTTTTCATCTTCGTTATCTTGCACAATACACATAGCAGCTAATTCACCAATAACACTAAGCAAACCAACTGCAAATGCAAACAACTGTGTTTGCCTATCTTGCTTTAAATACTTAGCGAGCGATTGCGCCATACTTGCTTTTTTATATCCTTTATTAATTAACTCATTAAGCGTCTCTTGCTTAGCCTTATTAAGTAATTGTTGAGACAATTCAGAAAAAACCACAATCGCCTTTAAACTAACTAAACCAATTCTTATAATCGCCTCTTTTAAGTTTGTAGTTTGACTATCAAACCCCATAAATGCGGAGTTGGCTACCTGCAAAACTTTTCCCGTTAATACAGGGTCGTGGCTAATATTATTTTCTAAAATAGAAATGTTTGGCTCATTTTTGTTTAACTCACTTAATAAGTTTTGAGTCACAACACCTAAAAATGGCAAGTCTGAAAGCTGCCCTAAAATAACGCGATGAGGAGCATGAATAGGAAGTAATTTTAATAACTTAGCGCTGTCTAGCACCGCGACTAAATGTTTTTGTGTAAAAGGTTTTACAAGATGAAAGTGGATTGTGTTGTTAACTTGTAGTTGATAGTTACTACTTAAATCACTGGTAAATAAACACCTTAAGGCTGTAGGACAGATCGCTTTAGCGTGCTCTAGTACTTTAAGCCCTGAAGAAAGTGGCATCATAGAATCACAAAAAATAATGTCGGGTGTATTATTATTTTCTATGTAACGTTCAAATTCATTAGGTAACTGTAAGCAGGCTACAGTAACATTTGCACATAAGCGGCTCAACGTTCTTGCTAGTGCACGTAATAGTAATTCGTCATCATCAATTAAAAGTATATTTATTTTTTGCTCATGCATTCACTATACCTTCGCTATAACGTATTAATTTCTAATCAAAGCGTAGTATAAATTCACAAATAGACATAAAACGAAAAGGGCCTAATCGTATTAGAGCTTCATAGGATTAAGATAAAGCCATTGAGCTCTGATAGGATATACTTT
>NZ_BADY01000092.1:0-15689 GCF_000241185.1 Pseudoalteromonas sp. BSi20495 | reverse complement strand
GCTAGTCTTGCCTCTTTTAGCCGTTTTGGAAACGGTGAACCATCATTCGTTTTCATTATATTTAATTCTTAACTTGAAAACTAAGAGTTTCTTAGCTTTAATGTGTTCACGATACTAAGGAATACTTAGATAGAAGCGAGTGAATCAAATGTTGTGGAAAGCAGTTAAGTTTTTAGGAGCCGTTACGGTTGATATTTTGCTGGATGTTGATGATAAGTCTGAGCAAGATAAGTTCATTGATGAATACAATGATGGAACAGGAAATGTCGATCATTGTGGTGATAGCTACACAGAGCAAGAAGCGCGAGACGCGCATAGCCGTGGTGAGTTCTACAAATAGTTTTGACAGTTGCTCTGTTAGGTGCAATTGTTAGGTGGGTTTTTACACAAAATACAGGCTACGCAGCTGAAAAGCTGCGTAGTTTTTTATGATTAATTTTAATGTTTATGCATTTTTACCCGCGATTGATTTTTTATATATTAAACTGCAAGGTCAAGATAATAGCCGTGATAAGTTATTATCAATTAGAGATAACTTAAGTAAGCTTAATGAAGCACAAGTACTCAGTGAGCTACTTACCTTAGACTTCATGTTTTACGATTATAGTAACGAGCAATCAGAGGTTTGGGATATACAACTAGAGTCTTTTTCATCGTTTTATAATCGTTCAGAAAAGTGAAAAAACGCGATAATTACTACCCTGAGGCACATGTTCAATCAGTGTTTAAGTGGATGATTATGCTTTGTGATGATTGTAGTGATAGTTTAAAAACCCATCGTTCAGTAATTCATTAAACGGCACAAACAAAATTTAAAGGGATTTATTATGAAAAGAATTGGCGATTTTGATATTTACGTAGGCACTAAAGAAGAATATGAGCTTGCCAAATCAAAGGGTATGAAAATTGTTTGTGCTTTGAATAGAGCAAATGGCTATGTAACCCACCAATCTGTTGTTGGTTGGAGTGGCAGGGGATGCAACAAAGATAACCCTTACTACTTATTCAAAGAAACGGAGGAAGCGATTTATTTAAATATGATTGATGGTGATAACCCTGCATATGTAAGTAATGAAATGATCGATCCTGCGTTAGGCTTTATAAAAAGAGCTTTAGACAATGAAGAAAAAGTATTTATCTATTGCAGCTTAGGTGAATCTCGAAGCCCATCTATTGCTTTAATGTATTTACTTGAAAACGGTTTAATAGATAGGGAAGGCGCGGATAAAATATTTCGTGAAAACTACTACAGTGAATATAAGCCTAAATTTGGAAACTTGGGCTACATTCAAAAACGGTGGTTATAAATAGAGTGTTATAAGGCCCAATACCCGTAGAGACTAAACTCCTTGATTTATACTCCTAAGTGATTTAAATTTATAAATAAGCATATGTTATATGCTTATTTATAACGCGAAGAAATTTCTCTATTTAATTAAGTTCAGTACATTCTACCTATCACTTTCACAGTGAAAAAACAGGCGCTTACGGGCTGCCTTCAATACGTAACGAGGTACATACACGTATGTGTATGCAATTAAGCCATATCTATGTGGCGCATTTCTTCGCTTCTTTAACGTATTGGAGATTGTTATGCCTGGATATATTACCGCTCAACAAGCAGCTGCTTATTTAAGCTGTTCTACTCAACATATTTATAATATTCGTAATAAAAGTAAAGCCGCTTTAAAAGCGGGGGATCAGCAGTTGGCTAAAAAACTTTCGCCTGAAAGTATTAAGTTAGGTAACAAACTACTATTTGAAAAGTCGACTTTAGATACTTGGCTTCGAAAGTATGGTGACCGCACATAGCTTGCTAATATGGCAGGCATAAAAAATTACACTTCTTGCCTGCCATGTTGATTACTTTTGACATAGGTATTTTTATTATGAATTCAGCATTACAGCCATTAGTGGTTGAGAATAAGTGTGCTCAGTTGCTTTTAACACAAAGATTATTTCAAACCACACCACCTAGGACACTTAGTGCAGATATAAAACATGAAGCACGTTATCGGTATGGTGATTTAGCGTTAAAAACTCATAAATATATTCAGATAAACCCTAAAAACATCGTGTTTTGGTTGGTTTTTGACATTGATGATGAAAACACTTTCAGCTGGGAAGATAAGTTATTACCGCCACCGAATATAATTGTAAGTGGTTTAGACCGAGCTGATAGCTCTAAAGTAGTTGGTGGCGCGCATCTATTTTATGCAGTTCAATTTGTACCTTCATCAAATGCATCGCGTGAAAAACCAGTCAGGTTTTTAGATGATGTAAAAAAGGGGATGACATTGCAATTAGGCGCTGATGCAGACTATTACGGCCCTTTGAGTAAAAATCCTTTAAATTCGAGTTGGAATACATCTTTCCTTCATGCACATGAATACAGTCTAAATGAATTAAATAATTATTTAACAAAGGTGACAAAAAAACGCCGATATGACTTTGATTGGTCTTTGGTCGCTGAGTCGCGAAACTGTATGGTATTTCATGAACTCAGATTCATAGCATATGAACGCATTAATTATGCGAAAGAAAATTGGACATATGAGCAATGGGAAAGTCATTTATTTAATATTGCTCAGTCGTGTAATGAGTTCAGTTCGTCAGACCTTCCTAAAATCCACCCATTAAACCACTCCGAATTGAAAGGGATTGTTAAGAGTGTGGCTAATTTCACTTGGTTTAAATATAGCTCGTCAAATAACCGTGGGAGAGCCGGACTATTTTTACTGCAAATTAAGATCGTAACTAAAAAACTTGCTCAACAGCAGGGGGCTAAGTTTACACACAAAGCACGTAGAACAAACACAGAGGAAAAAATTACTAAAGCAATAACGAAGATACAAAGTGAAGGGAAAAAGCCTTCACAGGTGCTTATAGCCAACGAAATAGGAATGACTCGACAAGCTGTTGCTAAATATAAACATCTACTAGAAATATGTTAATTATGCTGCACATCAGGGTATTAGGAAATAAGATAGGGCATGATGTTACATATTAAAGTTATTTATTTAATAACTACATATGAACGAGCTGAATTAGCTGTAAGTAGTGAAGCTACATATATGCTACATGTATTAATAATATTTAGTATGCGTGTAGCAATATGTATTTTATTTAAATTATAAGTACTTAATATTTAAATAAATTAATTGGTCGGTATGGAGAGATTCGAACTCTCGACCCCTGCCACCCCATGACAGTGCGCTACCAAGCTGCGCCACATACCGATTTGTATGCAATAGTACGTGTATTTTTTTAAAAATCAATAAGCGATTGTTTGTTTGGATGTTTATTACGCAAGAACGCTAAAATAGCACTCTTGCGATGTACTAATTGGCTAGTCTTTATTTAACCACTTTTTGATCGAGTCATACATCTCATCTCGTATTATTGGCTGAGCTTTTTTGTTAGGGTGTAAACTATCGTTTTGCATTAGCTCAGCTTGGCTGGCAATGTTTAGCATAAAAAAGTTCATTAAATGCGCACTTGTCTCTTCGCTAACGCGCGAAAAAGTGTCAGTAAACATTTTACTGTAACGCGGGCCGTAATTAGGGGGAATGTAAATCTCCATTAAGGCGGTCATTGCATTAGCTGCTTGGCTTTTTTGAATAAGAGACGTTAAGTTAGTTTGCATTTTTTTTACTGGGAAACCACGTAAACCGTCGTTAGCACCTAGCTCAATAAGTACATGAGTGGGCTCGTATTGCTCAAGCAATGCATCTAAACGGCGTAGGGCTCCACCAGATGTTTCGCCACTAATACTGGCGTTGATAAGTTCAATGTCGGCTTGTTCGTCATCGTATTTATCTTGTAACAATTTTACCCAGCCTTCTTCTTGTTGAAGTCCGTAGGCTGCGCTTAAACTGTCACCGAGTATTAAAATCGTGTTGTCGGCTGCTGCGCTCAGCGGTTTGATAACTAAAAATAAAATGAATACTAAACGAAGGATTGAATGAGTCATATGTCAGCGCTTTCTCAATTAAATATAATTCAGGTTAATGGTTTGTCTAAAGTAGTCTCTACCTTTGAAGGTGAGCTGCCCATCCTCAGCGACATCAGCTTTAATGTCAAGCATGGTGAGTCTGTTGCTATAGTTGGCACGTCAGGCTCTGGTAAATCTACGTTACTCAGTTTATTAGCAGGGCTGGACACTGCAAGCAGCGGCGAAATATTTTTAGATGGTGAGCCATTACACAATTTAGATGAAGAAGAGCGTGCTGCACTGCGCGCGGCTAAAATTGGATTTGTGTTTCAATCGTTTATGTTAGTACAAAGCTTAACGGCACTTGAAAACGTTATGCTGCCAGCAGAGCTTGCTGGCGAAAGTGATGCGAAAGAGCAAGCAATTGCATTACTTGAAAAAGTAGGCTTGAGCCATCGTATTGATCATTACCCGTCGCAACTCTCTGGCGGTGAACAGCAACGTGTTGCTATTGCGCGAGCATTTATTGGTACACCTAAAATACTATTTGCTGATGAGCCTTCGGCTAACTTAGACAGCAAGAACGGTAAGATGATTGAATCCTTATTATTTGATTTAAACACGCAACACGGCACTACGCTTATTTTGGTTACTCACGATGAAGGGCTTGCACAAAAATGTGAGCACATTATTCAAATCGAAGCGGGTTTACTAGTAAAAAGCCAAGTAGAGGACGTTGCTAATGTGGGTTAAGTTAGCGCTTAAATTATTTTCACGAGAATTTCGTCGTGGTGAGCTCACGGTTATAAGCGCAGCTATCGCTCTTGCTGTGTTAACCGTGCTTACACTGTCGATGGTTACTGAGCGAATAGGGCAAAGTATTGCGCAAAAAAGCAGTGCTTTTATTGCAGCAGACCGTGTACTTACAAGCGACCATGTTCTGGACACCGCTTTTATTACTCAAGCACAGAGCCAAAATTTAAAAACGGCGCAAATGGTGTATTTCGATACTATGTTGTTTGCCGATGATGAAATGCAGTTTAGCTCAGTAAAAGCGGCATCTAATGCGTACCCTCTAAAAGGGCAGTTAAAAGTTAAAGATACCCTAACCGGTGAAACTAAAGTTGCTAATAGCGGGCCAACGCCTGGTAATGTGTGGCTAAGTGAATCGGTATTTTACAGTTTAAATATTGATATAGGCGCGCAAGTAGAGCTCGGCGCTGCATTATTTAATGTTTCAAAAGTTATTGTAGAAGAGCCAGACGCGCCATTTAATGTATTTTCGAGTAGCCGCCGCGTGCTTATTAATATTGACGATGTGGTAAAAACCGAAGTTGTGCAACCGGGTAGTCGTGTTTATTACCGCCAACTTTATGCAGGTAGTGAGGCCGACATAAATAGCTTTTACGAGTGGCTTAAACCACAAATGAAAGAAAACCAACAATGGTATGGCGTTAAAGACCGCCAATCACCCATTTCAAACAGTTTAAACCGCGCAGAGAGCTTTTTATTACTTGCCGGCCTATTAGGTATTATTTTGGCTGCAGTGGCTATAGCTGTTTCAGCAAAACGTTATTGTGAACGCCAATACGACCCAGTAGCGATGATGAAAACGCTCGGCGGTAGCCGCTCAATGATCCGCAAAATATACATGCTTCATTTATTGCTTGTATGTGCAATGGCGGTAAGTATAGGGCTGTTAATTGGTTATGGCTTGCAAGAAATAGCAACAAGTTACTTATCAAAAAGTATGGGCACAGAGTTACCCTTAGGTGGCTTTAAACCTTGGCTGGTGGCTATAAGCACTGGCGTAATTTGTGCTGTTATGTTTTCTATTAAACCATTATTTGATTTATTTGATATTCCGCCGCTTAGAGTACTGCGCCGTAACTTAGGTGATAAGTTGGCAGTAAGTCGTGTGCATTTAGGTATGAGTGCGCTAACCGTGTTTTTATTAATGTGGTTATTTAGTAACAACATAAAAATAACGCTTATTTTGTTTATATCAACACTTGCGCTAATTGGTGTGCTGTTTTTAGTATCTAAATTAATATTTGGTGGTGGTCGAAAACTAGGATTAAAGCCAGGTAACAGTTGGTCGCTTGCAATTGCGTCTATTCAAAAGCGTGCAAATGTGAACGCGGTACAGTTAATTAGTTTTTCGTTAGCGATTAAATTACTGCTGTTTTTAGTGGTACTTAAAAACGACATGATATCTGATTGGCAATCGCAACTACCAAACGATGCGCCTAATGCGTTTTTAGTTAATATTACGCAAAATGAGCTTGAGCCAATTAATGAGTATTTAGCACAAAAAGATATTCAGGTATCAGAGTTTTATCCGACTATTCGTGGACGTGTAAATGCGGTAAACGGCGAGTTGGTAGCACGTTCTGTATCGCTGCAAGACAACGAGAAAAAAGACGAAGAAGCACGTGCAGGTATTGGCCGCGAGCTAAACCTTACATGGCTTAAAGATGTGCCTGACCAAAATGAAGTAACACAAGGCACGTGGTTTGGTGAAAATGCGATGGCTGAAGCCTCAGTAGAGGAGTCGATGCTTGAGCGTTTAGATGTTGAGATAGGCGATACGCTTACATTTTTAATTGGTTCGCAGTCGTTCGACGCTAAAATCACCAGTGTGCGCAAAGTTAATTGGGCCACGCTTAAACCTAACTTTTTTATTATTTTAAGCCCAGATGTGCTTGCAGATTTTCCGGCAACGTATATTTCGTCGGTACGTATAAATCCAGATCAAAAGCGTGATTTTAGCCAGTTATTGCGTACTTACCCTACTATTACAGCGATTGATATTGATAACTTTGTTAAGCAAATACAAACAACTATTTCGCAAGTATCACTCGCCATTGGCTTTGTACTTGCAATTGTTGTGCTGTGTGGTGCGCTTGTACTTATATCGCAAGTGCAAGCTAGTTTAGGTGAGCGTATGCAAGAAATTGTCATACTCAGAACGCTTGGCGCTAAAAGCCGATTAATTAAAAACGCGACCTTGTATGAGTTTTTATTACTAGGCGGTTTAGCTGGTTTAGTGGCCGCACTTTTTAGCGACATAGCGCTTTTAATTGTGCAGCAACAAATGTTTGATTTAGCAGGTAAGTTACACCCGCATATATGGATTATTGGTCCGGTAGCTGGCGGCGTATTTGTGGCAGGTTTAGGTTATTTAATGATTGCCCGAACACTTAAACAAAACACCCAAGGATTAGTGCGTGCCCTAGGGTAAGCTAAACTAACATGCTCCTGTAAATGCCTACCTAGTTTGTGGGCATTTTTGTTTTTCTTTGTACTGGTAATTTATACAGTGCTCTGGCATTATTAGCGTAATTTAAAAATAATAACAATGGAGCGCTGTTTGGCCATTATTTTAGGGATCGATCCTGGTTCACGTTTGACCGGATATGGTGTTGTTGCCCATCAAGGTTCTAAATTTACATACTTAGGCAGTGGCTGTATTAAGTTAGCCGATCATCCTTTTCCGATTAGGCTTAAAATGATCTACCAAGGCATTACACAGCTTATTGAGCAGTTTTCGCCAGAAACCTTTGCCATTGAAAAAGTATTTATGGCGCACAACCCCGATTCAGCTTTAAAACTAGGCCAAGCTAGAGGCGCTGCGATTGTTGGGGCGGCAATGGCCGACTTACCCGTATTTGAATATTCAGCTAGGCAAATTAAGCAAGCAGTAGTAGGCAACGGTGGCGCAGATAAAACACAAGTGCAACACATGGTAAAAAATATTTTAAAACTACCCGGTACGCCACAGGCCGATGCAGCTGATGCACTCGCTATTGCGATTTGCCACGCCCACTCAGAACAAAATTTAATTAAACTAGCGGGTAGCGCAAGCAAAACCGTTAGAGGACGTTTAAGGAAATAACTATGATAGGCCGCTTAAATGGTATTTTAGTCGAAAAACAGCCACCAGAAATATTACTCGATGTAAGTGGTGTAGGTTACGAAGTACAAATGCCGATGACCTGTTTTTACGATTTACCAAAAATTGGTGAAAATGCGATTGTTTACACTCACTTTGTAGTGCGTGAAGATGCTCAACTATTATTTGGTTTTAATAATAAAGTTGAACGTGCTTTGTTTAGAGAGCTATTAAAAGCAAATGGCGTAGGGCCAAAACTTGGCTTAGCTATTTTATCGGGCATGTCGGCAAAGCAATTTGTAAGTTGTGTAAATAACGAAGACTCAACATCGCTTGTTAAATTACCCGGTGTAGGTAAAAAAACAGCCGAGCGTTTAGTACTCGAAATGAAAGACAGACTAAAAGATTGGGGTAATGATTTATTTACGCCATTTAGCGACAGCGCAGTAATAGAGCCAATGAGCGATGCGACAATTGCTAATAATGCAGCGGATGATGCCGTATCGGCACTGCTTGCATTAGGTTATAAATTGCCACAAGCTCAAAAAGCCGTAAAATCGATAAGTAAACCCGATATGTCTACTGAGGTTCTTATTAGAGAATCTTTAAAATCTATGTTGTGAGTAACCCATGATTGAAGCGGATCGCTTAATTGATGCGACTGAAAAAACAAATGAAGACTCTATAGATCGTGCAATAAGACCAAAACTTTTAGCCGACTACAGAGGCCAGCCTCATGTTAAGCAGCAAATGGAAATTTTTATTGAAGCTGCCCGAACCCGTGGTGAAGCGCTCGATCATTTATTAATATTTGGCCCACCTGGGCTTGGTAAAACCACGCTTGCAAATATTGTAGCCAATGAATTACACGTAAGTATTAAAACAACATCAGGCCCTGTACTTGAAAAAGCAGGCGATTTAGCTGCACTACTAACCAACTTAGAAGAAGGCGATGTATTGTTTATAGATGAAATACATAGGCTAAGCCCGCAAGTTGAAGAAATACTGTATCCCGCAATGGAAGACTACCAGCTTGATATAATGATAGGTGAAGGCCCAGCTGCGCGTTCTATTAAATTAGACTTACCTGCATTTACACTTATAGGTGCCACTACGCGAGCAGGCTCGCTTACATCGCCACTGCGTGACCGTTTTGGGATTGTGCAGCGATTAGAGTTTTATTCTGTAGAAGATTTATCGCACATAGTAGGGCGCTCAGCACATTACCTTGATTTAGAAATGTGTGATGATGGCGCTACCGAAATCGCGCAGCGCTCGCGGGGTACACCACGTATTGCAAACCGCTTATTGCGCCGTGTACGCGATTACACTCAAGTAAAATCTGACGGCACAGTAAACGCCGATGTAGCTAAGCAAGCCCTTGATATGATTGACGTAGATAAAAGTGGTTTTGATTATATGGACCGTAAATATTTACTCGCTATAATTGAAAAGTTTATGGGCGGCCCTGTCGGGCTCGACAATGTAGCGGCTGCTATTGGCGAAGAGCGCGAAACAATAGAAGATGTGATAGAACCATTTTTGATCCAACAAGGATTTATTCAGCGCACACCTCGCGGGCGAATAGTCTCTGACAGTGCATACCATCACTTTGGATTAATGCCAAAAAAGACGACTTAATCTAAATTTCAATTAATCACTTGCGCTTGCATAAGTAAATGTACAGCAAGCGCGTATACCTAATTTTATAATGTTACCCACCATATTTTCACATCGTTACTCTAAACCAAGTTATTACAATTTTACCCACTATATAATCAGTTAACGCTTAATTCACAGAGCGTTAAGACTTGCGTGGCTATGCTGCGGGCTATTCGATAGATAGAGTATATTGCATAGCCGTTATCGTATTAGGCTGTTACAGTGTTGTTTAGTTTGCAATAATACTTAATCAATTAGAGGGGTTGAATCTGACGTTAACCGTGTTAAAAATTTCTGATATACGACTGCATGGATGCAGAGCAATGCAGGAGCATGAGTGATAACAACTAAATAACGAAATTTTTGCCTTGTTATAGATACGATTTTCTTACCTCAAAATAGATTACTCAATTAAGTAAATTGGTATTAAATGATTTCAATTTTTTTGGCAAAAAAAAACCCGCAAAAAATGCGGGTAAACAACAAGTTGAAGGAAGTAATCTTGGGAACTACATTTTACACAACTAGGTTTTATCCTAAAAATGTAAAACAATGTAATACGATAAAATATCCTATTACTAAGAACTTTGCTTAATGAAGCTATTTCACTCAGTGCCAGCTCGGTATGGGGAGATAATACGCAATATATATTTATTATTCAAACTAGAAAATTTATAATTTCGGATTATAAAAACTAATGCAATGAAATTTCTGGTTGTTTAAAACTTGTTCGTTAATGTTTTTTTCTGTTTGTAAGTTAATGAAAATTAGTGATTAAGTTTGAGTTTGCACTGCTTGTCGCTATTAGTTTTACTATTACCTTTAGGTTTTGTTTAAGTTTTTTGAGTGTTTATGCAGTGATTTTGAATAAATGAGGCGTTTTATGGTGTTTTGCTTGTATATTTAAGCATATCTTGAGCGCATTATTAAATAGCGGAAATGGCTTTAAATTCTTTTGCTAGATAATTGCGAAATAAAGGTTATTTCAACGTTTTTTGTTGCTTATTCATAGCAATATCGTTGTCAGTTTGAAATGGACTCGATACACTATGTGCAACTTTTGGCTGCACGAGCGGTCATATTTACACAAATCAATCAATTTGACGTATTTTGATACTATTTAGGAGTTTCACGTGGGATCAGGGCTTAATTTTTTGGATTTAATATTAGAAGCCAGTTTGCTTGTTCAACTAGTAATGTTAGGGCTAGTTGCTATGTCTGTAATGTCATGGGCAATTATTTTTCAGCGTAAAAAAGCAATATCAGATGCGTTAGCAAGTGCTAAAAAGTTTGAACAAAAATTTTGGTCTGGTATTGATTTAAGTAAGCTATATAACGAAATTTCATCACGTAACGGTCAATCTGAAGGTATTGAAGCTCTATTTACAGCTGGTTTTAAAGAGTTTGCGCGACATAAGAAAAATACCTTTCAAAGTGCGAGTATTGTAATGGAAGGTACACACCGCTCTATGCGCGTGGCACTCTCTCGAGAAATAGAGAAAATAGAGTCAAGCTTATCATTTTTAGCGACAGTGGGTTCAATTAGCCCATATATAGGCTTGTTTGGTACTGTATGGGGCATTATGAATGCTTTTATAGCATTAGGTGAAGTTAAACAAGCTACGTTGCAGATGGTAGCACCTGGTATAGCAGAAGCACTTATTGCCACAGCAATGGGTTTGTTTGCAGCTATTCCGGCTGTTATTGCTTACAACCGTTTTTCTAATAAAGTTGAAAAGCTAGAATCTCACTACATTAATTTTATGGAAGAGTTCGCTAATATTTTACACCGTCAAGCAGCTACACAAATAGAGGCCCAAGCGAATGTATCAGCGTAAGAAGCGCCGTCCGGTCGCAGAAATTAATGTAGTTCCTTACATTGATGTAATGTTGGTGCTACTGATTATATTTATGGCAACAGCGCCACTTATTACACATGGTGTTAAAGTCGACTTGCCTAAAATGACGGAGTCAGATTTAGTTGATACTAAAGATGCGCCACCTATTATTGCTTCGATTGACGCACAAGGTAAATATTACGTTAGTGTAGGGACTGATCCAGAGGCTCCGATGGAGGCGCTTGATGTAGCGGCTGTTATTAAGTTACAGCTAATGAAAAATCCTGATGTACCTGTAATGATAAAGGGATCTGGAAAAGTATCATACCAAGAGGTATTGCTCTTAATGGACTTTTTAAAAAGTGCCGGTGTACCGTCAGTTGGATTAATGACAGAATCCTTCGAAGGGACAAAATAACGGTATGAGTAGTTCATTAATTAAATCAGTAGTTTTGCATGTGGCGCTGGGTGGTTTTTTATATGCATCGGCAAACATTCATCCGCCAGCACCAAAGGTTATGGAAGTAACGCTTAATAAAGCTATACCTGATGTTGATAAAGCGGTGTCAGCTGTGACAGTTGACCAAAAAATGGTTGAGCAGAAAATAGCTGAACTCCAAAAGCAAGAAAAAGACAAAAAAAAGGCAGAAGACAAACGCATCCGTGATTTAGAGCGCAGAGCTGCAAATGCGCGCAAACAGCGCGAGTCAGAAACCCGTCATATTAAGAAATTAGAGCAAGAACGTAAGGCTAAAGAAAAAGAAACAGCCGAGGCGCAAGCACAAGCTAAAAAAGCACGCGCAATAGAACAAAAGGAACGTGCTAAAGCAAAACAAGCCGAAAAACAAAAGCAAGAGTCTGAAAGTGCAGCAAAAGCAGCTGCCGATAAGCGTAAAGCTGAGGAAGAAGCACTTAAAAAAGCTGAAGATGAACGTAAAAAGCGTGATGAAGAGGCTAAAGAACGTGCTAAAAAGGCTGAACAACAGCGTCAACAGGCCCTACAAGAACAAATGTTACAAGAACAACTTGCTAAAGAGCAGGCTGCGCGTAGTAAAATACGTCAACAACAGGTCGTGGGTGAAGTTGATAAATATCGCGCTCTAATTATGGCGCGTATTCAGCAGAACTTACTGATCGACGAGAAAATGAAAAATCAGCAGTGCCGAGTAAATATTCGTTTAGGCTTTAATGGTTTAGTAACACAAGTTAAATCATTAGGCGGCGATAAACTAGTCTGTGAGGCTGCACTTAGGGCTATTCGTATGGCTGACACATTACCGGTATCTAAAGACAAAGACGTATTCGAACAACTTAAGAATATTAATTTAACAATCAAGCCAGAATTTTAAAGGAATGATATGTTCAACAAAGTAAAAATTGCCTGTTTAGTGCTGTTATTTGGTTTTCAGGGCATTGCTAACGCAGCCCTTGAAATTGTAATAACAGAAGGTGTAGATGGTGCAAGACCTATTGCAATTGTGCCGTTTAAATACAATGGTGTTGGTCCAATTCCTGAAAAAATAAGTGATGTTATTGCTGCAGATCTCATGCGTAGTGGTAAGTTTAAGCCTGTAGATGTTATGCAAATGCCGCAACAACCAAACAAAGATGCTGACATTGATTATGCATCTTGGGTTAATAAAGGTGTTGAAGCGATACTTGTTGGCGAGGTTGAGCAACAGACTGATGGACGTTATTTAGTACGTTATGAGTTAGTCGATGTTATTCGTGGTCAAATCACGGGCGGTGAAACGCAAATGATGAGTAATGGTAAGTTACTTAAAAGCCAAGATCATATTTTAGAAGCACGAGATAGTGTTATTGGCATAAGTGGTTTCCGTCGTTATTCACATCGTATTAGTGATGTCATTTATGAGAAATTAACGGGTGAGAAAGGTGCTTTTTTAACCAAGATTGCGTACGTAATTGTACGTGATGGTGATGATAAGCCTTATCAGCTTGTTGTATCAGATTATGACGGGTTTAACGAACAGGTGTTACTACGTTCGAAAGAGCCACTAATGTCACCGGCTTGGTCACCTGATGGCACAAAATTAGCGTATGTGACATTTGAGAACCGTCAAAGCCAAATTTATATTCAAGATTTGTATACCGGTAAGCGTGAAGTTATTGCAAGTTATCGCGGTATTAACGGTGCTCCACAGTTTTCGCCAGATGGTAAAAAGCTTCTTTTAGTGCTTTCTAAAGACAAAACGGGTGCTACAGAAGTTTACTTATTAGACTTGGCAACACGCAAAGAAACACGTCTTACGCGACATCGTAGTATAGATACTGAGCCATCTTGGTATCCAAATGGTCAAGATATAGTGTTTACCTCTGAAAGGGGTGGTAATGCTCAGATTTATAAGTTAAATTTAAAAACTGGTAGGTCACAGCGATTGACCTTTGATGGTGATATGAACCTTGCGGGTTCGATAACACCAGACGGTAAAGAATTAGTGATGGTTAACCGTACCAACGGGCAGTACCATCTTGCTAAGAAAGAGCTTGCTACGGGCGCGTTTCAAGTATTAACGCGAACTCGCCTAGATGAATCACCGAGCATAGCACCAAATGGTTCGATGATTATTTATAGCACGCTTCATAATAATAAACAGGTACTCGCGCTGGTATCAATGGACGGTCGCTTTAAAGCTCGTTTACCTGTGCTTGACGGACAAGTAAAGGCGCCAGCTTGGTCGCCATATTTACAGTAATATTACTGGTTTACTCAAAATAGGAATCTACTTAATGCAACTTAACAAAATACTTAAAGGCCTGCTAATTGCTGTGCCAGTAATGACATTAGCAGCTTGTAGCTCATCTTCGGATATTGATGAAGGTGCTGCAAATCAAACAAATGAAGCTGTTGTTGAGCAATCGACAAATACAGACACAGTTGAAGTGGCTACAATTTCTCCTGAGCAACAAGCAGAAGAGCAACTTCGTCAAAAATACGAAGCACTACGCCAAGAGCAAGTAATCTACTTTGATTTTGATAAAGCGACAGTTGAAGGCAAATACGCTGACTTGCTTCGTGCTCATGCTGAATTTTTAGTTCAAAATTCATCAGTTAAAGTACTAATTGAAGGCCACGCAGATGAGCGCGGTACGCCAGAGTACAATATTGCACTAGGTGAGCACCGTGGCCAAGCTGTTGAGAAATACTTACAAAGTTTAGGTGTTTCAGCTAGCCAAATGTCAGTAGTAAGCTACGGTGAAGAGAAGCCAATGGTTAAATCTCGCACTGAATCAGCTTTCGCTAAAAACCGCCGTGCGGTACTCGTTTACTAAGATAAGAGATATTATGAAGCCGAAACTTATTTTGGCAGCCATGATATTGAGCGGGAGCACCCAGTTAATGGCTGCTCCCGCTCCTGTTTCAGAAGCTGCAGGTTCACAATCAAGTATTGAGAAGCGTTTAGCATCATTAGAGAGCATGATGCAGTCGCGTAATTTTTTACAAGTAGAGTTACAGCAACAACTCAATCTATTACAAGATGAAGTAAGTCAAATCCGTGGCGTAACTGAAGAACAAAGCTATAAGCTTGAAAAAGTACTACAGCGTCAACGCGAACTTTATCAAGAAATTGAAAATCGCGTAAGCCAAGCATATGCACAACCTGCTGTAGCGCCTGCAGCTGATTATACGCAACCAAGTGATGCACAGACATACAGTAACGATTTATCTGAAAACGAAGCATACGAGCGTGCTGTAGCGCTTATAATGAAGGATAAGCGTTATGATCAAGCAATTCCTGAGTTTCAAACTTTTTTAACGTCATACCCAAACTCAGTTTATGCATCTAATGCACATTATTGGCTTGGACAATTGCTGACGATTAAAAATACGCCAGTAAAAGCAATAGAGCACTTTAAAGTGGTCGTTAATGAATTTCCTAATTCAAATAAACGACCAGATGCAATGTTAAAGCTAGGAACACTTTTGCAAGAGCAAGGTTTAGCAGAGGAAGCTCTAAAAATTCTGAATGATCTTGTTAATCAGTATCCAAGTACAACTGCTGCAAAATTGGCCACAGATCGCTTATCAAAATAATTGAATCGGCTTGATTAGACTGCTTTTTGTCATAAGCGGTCTAAAATTGGCCAACTAGACATAAAAACTTAAAAAAAGAGACAATTTCGGTTGCACTCATTTTATAAATAAGTATTATAAGCGCCCGCAGCAAACGAATGGTTACCCCACTCGAAATGCGGCAAAAAGAGCGGGTTATTAGCTCAGTTGGTAGAGCAGTTGACTTTTAATCAATTGGTCGATGGTTCAAATCCATCATAACCCACCATTTTTAAAATGGTCTTTTATCGGCGGATTTACGTAGTATTTAAAGTTGTTAAGTTA
>NZ_BADY01000093.1:0-1219 GCF_000241185.1 Pseudoalteromonas sp. BSi20495 | reverse complement strand
GTAAAACTCAGGTGTTTTGCATATATTCCAGACTTTTTCTGCGCCATTTTCACCATCTGATATCGGAGCAAGTTATAGCTCAACATTACGCCCCATAATTCTTGCGCTATCATCTCAGGTTTCTTGCTGCGTAGCGTGAAGTGACTATTCAGTAACGTTTGTTTCATTTCTCGATAACCAAGTTCAATTTCCCACCGTTCACTATAGAGGTCAACAATGTCAGCCTTAGGGAAACGCATTGGATCAGTCAGTGAAGTGAGTATATTCACCTCTTTCCCCTTAACCGTTTTTGTGACTAGCCTGACTTCAATGCTCTGTGGTAAATCGTCGAACTTTTTTCTCGCTTGTGCTGTTGCTTTTAGCTTGATAAGTTTGTCTTGACGACCTAAAGAGCGAACAATTTCATATTGCGTGCCTTTTCTCATCGGTTGAAGCCAATGCCTATTTTCCCCAGCATGATGCCAACGATTGAGTAAGCCTAGAGAATAGAAGCCTCTATCAAATAACGTCAGTGAGTTATCGGGTGTTGCCTCGATTAAGTCTTCAGCCAACACCATTTCACTAGTACGACAACTATCAAAGGCGCTCCCCATTAATAAATGGCTAGTTAACTCCATCAAACACACCATGCGAACCTGAGGGAAAGCCGTGTCACCATGCTGATTTTTCCACACGGAGAATGCATGTTGATTTTCAGCAGTATCCGGTGTGCGCCAAATAACACCATCAACACCCAGTAGTGATAGCCCGCACCATGTGGGATGGTTCGCATCAGCATTCCACATTTGCTGACTTTTCTCAAAAACCTGTTTAACGGCATCAGCCCCAAGCCGCTGCCTAGCCTGTACAACCGCACTGGGTGCAACGAGTTCTTTTTTACCTGGTAAAGCGAGCCCTAATTTACTGACAATACTCCACAGTGGGTCTTCACGATAAAACGACATACAAATGACTGTCCAAACGGCCATCTCAACAGGAAGCCTTCTTTTCCTTATCGTCGCGACACCAGCGGTTTCAGCGCATTGTTTGATAAACTCAGGACATAAAAAATCACTCAGTTGACCTAAGCCTTCTGAATTGGGTGCGTAGCTATTGGCAAGAGAAAGTGCGGTAGTGAGTTGCAAAATAAAAGGCTCCTGAATAAATTCAGAAGCCTTTATAAACTAACCAGAAGATCGGTCAATGGATCGTCAAATATTTCTTAACTGATCGGCATTAA
>NZ_BADY01000094.1:0-13720 GCF_000241185.1 Pseudoalteromonas sp. BSi20495 | reverse complement strand
AGAGCGTTACTTTGATCTTTTTTAAATCATTAACCCCAACATTGCCTTGTGTGTTCGTATTTATTTGACTTTGAATACCCTCAAGAAAAGCATGTGACTTGAAATAGTAATATAAATAAAGACCTACTACTTTTAAGGGGTTAGGCTTAATTGTCACACATGAATAAGATACTAAGAAATCTCTGTCTATATCAATATAAGATACTGTGCCAATAGTGGCGTATCTAGCCATTATCACATCACCTTTGGCACTTTTAATTTTATTTGATAGCTTTAAATAATCCTTTTTACTAACTTGCTTACATTGTTCAAAACTGATGTTACTGGCAAGCTCGGTTAAGTTACCAGTCATTACATAAGGTATACCTTTATCAACTGATTGAGGCATATAATGATCAACATCACCAATAGCATTAAGTGCATAATGCATATTAATAACATCCCAATGCTCAGGCACTTCACCCAACCACTCAACACCTGAATCTTTTATTGGGGCTTGTGGATTGAGGCCTTTAGTCACTGCATGGCTGATCACTGCTTGACGCTTTTCTTTTAGTAACTTAATCAGTTGTTGCTGCTTTTCAATCAAGGTATCGATTTTAGCGGTTTCGTGATCGAGGAAATTGGCAATATTTTGTTGTTCAACTTTTGCAGGCAAAGCGATGATAAGATCTTTGGTTTTCTCTTGATTCATAATTCCGATGGTGGAGGAATTTGAGTTTTGAATCATTTGCTCGCTTTGTATTGAA
Organism: Pseudoalteromonas sp. BSi20495; assembly: GCF_000241185.1. NCBI lineage: Bacteria > Pseudomonadati > Pseudomonadota > Gammaproteobacteria > Alteromonadales > Pseudoalteromonadaceae > Pseudoalteromonas > Pseudoalteromonas sp. BSi20495. The sequence continues at coordinate 12,971 of NZ_BADY01000094.1, read as the reverse complement.
AGCGCATGCATTAGGAAAAAATCATCCACACGATAATTGGGGCTGATCACATTAATTTGCTGATTACATGAAAAAGGCGTCAAACAATGGGCAACTTTTCCTAAAGTTGCACCGATCCCAATAACTAAAACTGAATTAGCTTTATAAAGCTTTGAATCTTTAGTGTTTACTGACTCCCAAGTAACATACTTATTAGCTGAACTTAAACTAGAACCATTATGAAAATCACTCGGTGAAAACCAAGGAACTTCATTTTCATCTGTAAAGGAAGTGGAATCTTTAGGTGTTCCTCCTGTGCTAATCAAGTCAGCAATATATTTAACAGAAATAGTTTTCCAATGCGAAGGAATGCAACCAACCCACTCAACCCCTGAATCCTTATACTCAGAATATGCCTGATACTTGCTAGCCTTTAACTCACTCATGCGAACCTCCAAATTGAGATTTAAACCAATTGGGCAACAAGTTGTTGCCCAATTGCCCGTACAAGGTTAAAAGCTCGGCATTCACTTTAACAATGGCTTTTTGCTGGCTTAATGCCACTTTATGTTTAAGCTCAGTAAGCCATTGTTTATGTTCTGTTCGTTGTGGTGATTTTAGGTGTTTGTTTTTATACATTCTCATCATCCTTCAAAGCCCAAAATGGATGCGTTGCCCAATTTTCAGGAAACCCCATATTTCTAACAGGTACTTCTGGGTGCTTAACTATTAATTGAACAAGCTTGTCTGTCCATTGGCTGTCGGGGCTTACTTCTTTCATTAGGTGTGCCAGCAATAATAAAACGGAGTATAAGCGTTTTGCAGGCTGTATATGGCTATTAGGCAATACTGTGGGTAACTGCCATTCTGCGTCTCTTAGTAGCTTGGGTGCAATAGGTAACTCCCTATTCCATAAGCGAGCATGATGTGCACAACAATTTCTAATAAAGGTAAGTGTGTGTAACCAACTCGCAAACTTATCCTGAGGAACATTAAAGCGCTTAGCGATAGCTTTTCTGTCGGAGTCTTTAACTAACCCTTTATATAAGTGAGAAAGCTCGCCGAGTGTTAGCTCTTCAATTACTGCCCAACACGGTGGTAAATTAGGCTCGTTATAATGGCTCACATAATATCGGCAATAGTTTTCACGTTGCTTTAGATTAATTAGTTCCGCTTTTTTTTGGGGGGTATGTTGCGGCGAATTATTAATTTTTGCAGCTTCTCTTGCCAAAATGCCGCGCTCTTTATCCTGCTTATCACTTAATGATTTAATTAATCGATTATGATCATAATTGCGATTAAAGTGATTGCGGTCAATGTACCAGTGAGAGCCACTATAAGGCTCATCGTCTTGTTGATACTTTGGGCCCATAACATTATTAAACATGGAGCGGGTAGCAACTTCAATGCGCTCAACCGCGTCCATAATTAACAGCCTAAGCTCTCGGTCAAAAGCATACAAAGCAACCACTTGTTTAAACTCACTGCCTTCATTAAATGGGTGCTCTTCATGGTGTAACTTTTGAAAAGGCCGCATATAGGCTGATAATCTAAAAAAGCTAATAACCTCCAAATAATGTTTAGCTCGTTCAGGTTCTTTTATACTTAGCCCACGCTGCTGGAGTAATGCTATTTGCTCATCAAGGCTAATCGAGGGTTTGAAAAACGGGATCACATCAATTCCCTATCGAAATTTTTAACTAGATGACATGTATTTTTTAAATAGGAGGAAGTTATTAAGGCGTAGAAAAAAGAAAACCCGCACAATTTCAGCATGAGTTTTGATAAATCAAAGCACATAGGCTTGGCGGGTATATTGCGTATTATATTAGTTTTTAATGACGATAAGGTCAATAACAATAGTAAATTAATAATAGTTATTTGTTGGGTTTTAACCCACCATGAGGTTAGCTTTAGCTGCAAAGTCACTATATTTGATGACTTAAGATCGCAATATTTCATTACGAATGCACCTCTTGCAACAACTTCATAATGTCACTGCTCACAGCATCAAGCTCTTCGTCAATCTCGGTTAAATCACGTGGTGGTTGGTACTCATAAAAATGGCGGTTAAACGGTATTTCGTAGCCTACTATACCTAGCTCGGCGTCTTTGTCATCGCGCTTAGTGTCGTTTATCCATGCATCACTTACATGGGGTGCTACCTCGCGGTTAAAGTAGTTTTCAACCATTTGGGTTGTGCTGATACTTGGTTGAGCTGAGCCGTTTAAATAAGCCTCTTTTAGCGGTACATTTTCATTATCGCGTAAGTCGCCATCTTGCTTATAAGTAACAACTTTACCTTGCCACTTTGTTACATTACCTTGATATTCAAATGCACCGTACATTGGGCTTGCTGAATCTTTAAATAATTTATCAACCACACATTCTGCCGCTGGGTTTTTAAAGGTAATGGCATCGAGTAGTTGTTTTTTCTCTTTAGTTTCGAGCTTAATATCTAAGACTTTAAGCGCTTGTGTGTAGGTAATGTCAAATTGGTTAAAATCGTCTGATTGCAGCTGCTTGCCACCCGCATCATCGCCTAATTGTGTTTGTAACTGCTGCGCTTTTTCCATGAGGGATTTTTGGAATAACCAAAGCTTAGGCTCTAATACATCTTTAATTTGTTTTTCTTTCAGCTCGGGGAAGTCAGCTTTAATAATGGCTCTTGCTTCAATTTCGACAGTGCTTAAATCACCATATTGACTATTACCCGAACTGCCACCTAAATTATCCGTAGACCACTCTTTACCAAACTTTTCATACAACGTCATCATGGCTGTATTGTAAGGCTTAGGAGCAAAACGCAGTGATGCAATGGCTTCATCAGTTACTTGCGCTGACAACCTAAGTGGGCGCTCTATAGTGATACGGCGATAACCAAACTCATAGGTATTAAATATTTTACTGGCAAAGGTTTTTGCTACATCGGCTTTAGGGTTAGCCGCTTGGCGACCTCGGCTACTTTTAGCTTCGGTTGGTTTAGTTAAGCCTAACTCTTCAAGTGTTGTTGTTTCTACTTGTTCAAAGTTACCAAAGCTGCGAGTGATTAGTTTTATGTCGTCTTCGCTCATAATGTTACGTTTAGAACCAAGAGATTTACGCATTTTACCGCATAGGTTAGTACCATTAATTAGCTGAACTTTATTTTTACGTTCTGAGTTTTTACGCTCAGCGCTTTGCTGCTGCGCTTTTTTGTTCGACAATACCCATACATAGGTAGCAATACCTGTGTTGTAAAACATATCAGTCGGTAAGGCTATAATTGCCTCAAGTAAGTCAGACTCTAAAATATAACGGCGAATTTCGCTTTCACCACTGCCTGCCCCGCCCGTAAATAAAGGTGAGCCATTTAGAATAATACCAATACGTCCGCCGCTGTTAGTAACATCTGCAGAGGTATCGCGCATTTTACTAATCAGGTGCATTAAAAATAGCAATGAACCGTCTGATACCCTTGGTAAGCCTGCACCAAAACGACCACCAAAACCTTTTAGTGTATGTTCGTCTTTAATATCGCCTTCAATCTTTTTCCAATCGACCCCAAACGGAGGGTTAGATAGCATGTAATCAAACTTATCGACTGCTAGCTGATCATTCGATAAGGTGTTACCTAGTTTAATGCGGCTTACGTCTTGCCCTTTAATAAGCATATCGGCTTTACAAATAGCGTAAGACTCTGGGTTTAACTCTTGGCCAAATGCACGCATAACTGCATTAGGGTTAAGCTCGTGCACGTACTCCATACCTGATGATAAAAAGCCGCCAGTACCTGCTGTTGGGTCGTAAATGGTGCGAATAATCCCTTCTTTGGTTAGGGCGTCGTCGTCTTCCATAAATACAAGTGAGGTAGTTAAACGCACTATATCGCGTGGGGTAAAGTGCTCACCTGCGGTTTCGTTAGAACTTTCAGCAAAGCGACGTATTAGCTCTTCAAACACTAAACCCATATCGTGGTTTGATATAGCTTGTGGGCTTAAATCGTATTTAGAGAATTTTTGTACCACTTTAAAAAGTAAGTTGGCGTCATCTAATAAACCAGCAAACTCATCAAACTTTAAGTGCTCAAAAACCTCGCGGGCATCAGCTGAAAAACATTGAATATAACGTTCAAGATTGGCTTTAATATCGCTTTGACCCATTTTGCCTAAATCCATAGGCGAGGTATTAAAAAAGGTTAAGCCGTTTGTAGCTCGCATTAATAGCTTTTCTTGCGCATCTTCTGGTAAGTTTAAAGCTTTAATGCGCTCAAACTCTGCTACTACTGCATCTTTACTTGGTGCGAGCACACACTCAAGACGGCGTAGTAAGGTGAAGGGTAAAATAACACGACCATATTGAGACTGTTTAAAGTCACCGCGAAGGAGATCAGCTACTGACCAGATAAATGCAGCGGTTTGAGAAAAGTTATTATTAGTTGTCATTTTAATCTTCCATAAAGTAATCGCTATCGAGCGCTTTTACTTCAAATACATGTTTGGTGCTTACGCCTAAATTATGGGTAAGCATGAGTTCGGTTAGTTGTGCGCCATCCACCAGCACTATGCGCTTTTCTATCATGCCTACGTATTCAAGGGCATCTTTACTAAAGCTGCTGGTGGTAATGAACACGCCCTTTTTAGCACGGTGCATATCAAGCGCACCTGCAAAGGCTTGTATATCTGGGCGGCCAACTGTTTTATTGGTATAACGCTTGGCTTGCAAGTATATCATTTCAAGGCCAAGTTTATCTTCTTTGATTACACCATCAATACCACCATCTTGCGTGTATTGAGTGGCTTGGCCTGCATCTTTGCGTGATCCGCCGTAACCCATGGCGAGCATTAAATCGACCACTAGGTTTTCAAAAAATACGGGGGATGCTGCTAATATCGCTTTTAGTATTTCGTCACTTAGGTTGGTATTGAGCGTGTCTACTGCAGCTTCTATGAGCTCTTCAGGGGTTTTATCAGCGTTATTACTTACTATGCTGGTGGTGTTTACTTGTGTGGGCTCACTTGAATCTTTAGAGCGTGTTTTAAAATCGAGGAAAGCATCGAACTTACTTAAGTATTGGTTATTAATTGGCTCGCCCGACTCTATTGCAGCTAGCCCTTTTTGTGTGATTTTACAAAAGGCTCTTTTGGGTTGCTCTATTAAACCTGCTTGCACTAAGTAGGTTTTAGCCCAACCCAAACGGTGATAGGCATAGGTTTGCTTACCGCTCGGTATGCGGAGCTTTAGTTGATCGGCACTAAGCCCAAGTTTACGGTAAACATTGGCATCAATATCACGCAGTTTAACGGTCTTACCATTTGCTAAACATGCTAGCAACGGGGTCATAAAAGATTGGTAATCAGGGAGTGACACAAGTATTCCTTTACAGCCTAAGAATGGGGCTAATCCATTAATGTATATAAGGATACTATATAAAGTTATGCTATTTATCAAAGCAAACTCTGGTTTAACTTTTACATGGTAGTTAAATGATAAAATTGAGCACCAAAGGTGATCGAATATAAGAGCGATCACTCTTTAAAATTAAACTCGAACGACTTTAAATAAACTTAATTCACTGTTAATAAAGGAAATAATATTTTTTATTTGATTATTTGGTAGCTTGTTCGGTTACTTCCTGTTTTTTATTTTACCGCCTCTAGCCATTTAACTACCCTCTCTATATGCAAGTCTACTTGAAGAGTCGTTTTTTACTGATTGCAAGACACGCCAGTAATGAGCTAATATCTTTCGAAGAGCAGAACTTCCTTTTTGAAGAATGCTGGTTAGTAAGTAAAAAAGACTAAGCGCTACTTTACATTGATTTAATTTTTGAATTAAATCGAACCTCTCATTCAATGAGTTTCTTAACTCACTTTTATACTTTTGGTCCAAGCTTACTAGCATAACCAAGTATTTGTTGTAACAGTAAAATATTCCCTCCGTTCATCATAAAATGACTCGCGAAAGTATGCCTTAAAGCATGGCTACACTGCCCCTTTGGCAAGTTAATATTGGTTTTACTTACAGCGCTGTACAACGCTGAAATAGCAGCTAAGGCTTATACCAACCTACATAAATCTTTGATCAATTTAACGAATTAAATTGCACTATAACGTCGTTAAAAATTTTTTATTTAGAACAACTAGATACAAAAATTTTTGTCTAGTTCTAGCGTAATTTTCTTAATGTTAAATAGACCCCATATATAAGCAGATTGGTATTAGTTATTACAAACGTTGAACAATCATTAATAATTAAATTATAAGCATAAAAAAACCCGCAAATTTGGATTAACAAATTTGCGGGTTTCTTATGGTTTTCGAATAACGAGTTCAAAAACCTTTATTGGTGGAGCTGGGGGGATTTGAACCCCCGTCCGAAAAGCCTCAACCGTCGGTACTACATGTTTAGTATCGTCATTTAATTAACCTTTAAATCTCGGACGAACACGATAGATAAAGGCGAGGCCGCTTAGTTTTAACGCTTCAACCCCGGCCAGGGTTTCCGTCGCGATCAGGTGTTAGGGTGACACTCCAAAATCCAGTCCACAAGAATACATGGAAGGAGCGCTAGCTAGCCTAAGCTGCTAGAGAGTAGTTATCGTCGTTTGCGATTACTTTAGGTTGCGGCTGTTTAACGAGGCAAACCGCACCTCGACATGCACCTTGGGCGTCTTGAATTCCGTCGAATCCTAATCAGCCCCTGAATCAGTAAACTCATTCAGAGCGTGCGAGCAGTATAACTGAGTAAGGCGCTGATACTCAAGAACTAACTCGCTTTTATTTTATCTGTTAGGACTCGCTGACCTTTTAGGTTGAAATTTGTTCTATATAGAGGTGATTTAATTGCGGCGCGAAGTTTGTAGCCTAGCAGTAGGTAGTAGGCTAAGTAAAAATCGAGCAACAATGAGTAAATAGCCCTTGGAGCGAGCCCAAAGGGCAGCGTGTTTGGCATTTATGCTACGTTATCGCCTATCTATGGGGAACAACCGCACAGCATAGGCTTTGCCTTGCATAAAAACCAAATACACTTCGGCAAATTTAACTTCAAAAAATAAGCAGGCCCTCATACTAACTGCCTATTAAATAATCATATTTTTATAAATAGCTGCATAGTTAAACAACATTTACTTAACACGAGACTCTAGTTGTGCTCCAATAGAGTGCTGGCTTTTTTGATCGGATTAAAAATGCACCTTAAAGCAATAATAAATATAACAATTATAATAACAGGCACATTAAGTAGGGAATAAATAAATGTCGGTTTTTTCATTTAATGAAGAAACGGGGTACTTATCTTTAATAGCACACCCTGTTGATAGTGGTTTTCCAATAACTGCAACGCAGTTAATTGAACTGCTAGAACAATCTGACTACTGTGATTTTGACGTTATTTCGGCTAACATTGGTAAACTTTTTTCTCAAAGCAAAGATTATAAAGAAGAGTCGTTAATTATTGCTCAGGCTGTAAATGCAACTGTTGTTATTAATGTCGATGAAAAAGGCATGGTAGCAGAAGCAACCATTACCACTACAAAAGGTGGTTTATTATTATCGATGGAAGGTGCGCAAAAAGCACTGGCTGATGCCGGTGTTAAAAAAGGAATAAGCCCTCGCGCGCTTGATTCCTTTTTAGGTCAACAGTTTGAACAACCAGCAGGAAGCTCTTACAGTGCAATAATTGCTCACGGACGTAACCCTAAAGATGGCAAAGATGCTAGATTTGTCCGTTTATGCTCAACAGCCCAAGATCGTGTGCTTAGCCCTCAAGCAACTCAAGGCGGTAAGGTTGATATGAAAAACCTTGGCGCAATCATCACGGTAAAACCAGGTACACCTCTTATGCAGCGCATACCCGCCACTCGCGGTGAAGATGGCTACACTATATTTGGTGAAATTATTCCTGCTACACCAGGAAAAGAGCACCAATTACAACCTTTCGAAGGGACTAAAATAGACCCCAACAACCCAGATATACTTATTGCAGATTGCAAAGGTGTACCCGTTGCTTTGCCTCGCGGTATGCGTGTAGATGATGTTTTATGCTTTGATAACATTGATGTAAGTACTGGCCATGTCGATTTTGATGGTAGCGTAATAATCAGCGGTGATATAAAAGACGGTATGCATGTTAAAGCAAACGGCGATATTACCGTTATAGGGTTTGTAGAATCAGGTATTGTTGAGAGCAAAAGTGCTGTAACAATTATGCAGGGGGCTATTGGTCGAAAACGCGAAAACAATGAAGCATTTACATGCCATATTACAGCTTTGCGTACTATTTCAATTGGCTACGCTCAATATTGTAATATAAAAACAGAACAAGATTTATTTATTGAACGCCAAGCACTGCATTGTGATATGAGTGCAAGGCGGTTAATACGCGTTGGTAAAGCAGATAAACCTCGCGGTAAAATTATTGGTGGCAATATTTTAGACGCTATGCGTATTGAAACCGGCGAACTCGGTGCACCAGCGGGAACAAAAACTCGTGTGCTTTTAGCACAAAACTGGTTTGAACTTCGTGACAAGCAGATCCAGATTGCTGATTTTGAAAAAGTGCTTGCAACTAAAGTAACTGCTTTAAAACAAGCTCGTAAAAAAGCGGGACAAGTTGCAGAGCCCACTCAGCGTCAGCAGTTATTGAATAAAATAACCGAAAATGAACAACATATAAAAGCACGTACAGAGCATGTTAATCGTCAAAAATTGTTGATTAAGCGAAAAATCACGCAATTGCTTTCAAGTTGCCGCCTAAAAGTGAATGAGTTAATGCACCCAGGGGTAGAACTTAAAATAGCAAAAGATTCAAAACAGTTTTCGCGTATTTATCCACCCCATTTATTAAAACTAAATGAAGGAAAAATTACTCAGTCATTTTAGTTTCGGTGCCATCTTGTGTATCCACTTCGGCGTCACTATCATCTAGTGGCGCTAACGGCCAACCACCTAGTTGCTGCCAACGATTTACAATTAAACAATACAGCTCAGCGGTACGCTCGGTATCATAAAGTGCTGAATGTGCTTGGCTGTTATCAAATTCAATACCGGCAGCGCGGCATGCTTTAGCCAATACAGTTTGCCCTAACGCAAGTCCTGCAAGAGTGGTTGTATCAAAACTTACAAAGGGATGAAATGGTGTTCGTTTTATATTATTACGCTCTATAGCTGCATTTAAAAAGCCATGATCAAACGCTGCGTTGTGCGCCACAATAACAGAGCGTTGACACCCTGCTGCTTTTTGAGCTTTGCGTACCACTTTGCAAACTTCTTTAATAACGTCTTCTTCTGGCACTGCGCCGCGTAATGGCGAAAAGGGATCGATACCATTAAACTCAATTGCAGCTTGCTCTATGTTTGCGCCTTCAAATGGCTCTACATGAAAGTGTACGGTATGATCTATGCTGAGCAATCCTTCGTCATCCATTTTTAAAACTGAAACGGCAATTTCTAGTAAAGCGTCTGTATTTTTATTGAAGCCCGCTGTTTCAACATCAATTACAACCGGAAAAAAGCCACGAAAGCGTTTTGCGAAAAGTGTTTGCTCAGTATTTGCCATAGTATTCTTGGTTTATAGGTATAAGCCCACTATTATGTCAAAAGTGAGTACCTTTCGGCTAGTGCATTGCTAGATTAATTGCGCCTTAAATTGTAGGCATGTAATTTGCTTTAAAGTTTAAGCTAGCTAGGTGTTATTGACCTTGAAATATAATTACTCTGTATTTTGCCAAATTATTGGCATGAAAGATGTGTTGGAGCATGCCCCATGAAGTTTAAGTTGCTATTAATTAGCCTGAGTATCACCAGCGCACTATGCCACAGTAGTGCCTATGCTGCTATGCGCCAATATACAGCTAATCAAGATAACTCTAACTGGGAAGTGGTTAAAACAACAAGGCTACAATGCCAATTAAATCATGAAGTTCCTTACTATGGAGAGGCTATTTTTAAAGCTTCAGCAAGTAAAAACAAAAATCTCAGCTTTCATTTAGATATGGTTGTCAGGCCTGAAAATTATGACATAGCGGGTTTAAAAGCAGTCCCCCCTACTTGGCGTGCGGGCTTACCTACACGCGATATTGCCAATATGAAGCTACTCAAAAAGTTTGACGGTGAGCTAGACAATAAAACATCATGGGAGATGCTAACCGAACTTGAAAAGGGCTTTTACCCTACCTTTTACTATCAAGACTGGCAAAACAGTGCCGATAAAATTGCCGTTGGTATTTCAAGTGTTAATTTTAAACAGGCGTATTGGGCATTTTTACAGTGTCGAGATGAATTACTCCCTTATAGCTTTGAAGACATTTCATTTACCATTATGAATTATCAATCAAATAGCAGTAAGTTAACTAAATCTTCGCAGCAGCGTTTAGATAAGATTGCCGAGTATTTAAAAAACGATCCGAGTATTGAATCCATTAGCATTGATTCGTATACCGATAGCTATGGTGGACGTTGGAATAACCTTGACCTTTCACGCAAACGTGCAAAATCAATTAAAGATTACATGGTTAGTTTAGGTGTTGATGAAGCAAAAGTGCAAACAACTGGTTTAGGTGAAAAACGCTTTGTGGATACAAACGAAAATATTTTAGGGCGTAATAAAAACCGTCGTTTAGTTATCCAAATAGCTAAAATGTGATCACACTGAGGGCGCTTTTAGTCTTGGGTTTTTAATTTGTCGATTTCAAAAATTTGTCTCCAAATTGAAAAAAACCTAAACTAATCAAAATAATAACAGCGCCTATCAGCAACTCTCGACTAAGCATTTCATTATTTAGCCATGCACCTAACCCTAAAGCAAAACTGGGGGTAATTAAGGTAGTAAGTGCTACTGTACTTGCATTTAAGTTTTGTAAAACATGAAAGTAGGCAAGCGCACCGATCAGTGATCCAAACACGCCTAAATACCCAATAGCCCAAAGTGATTTTGCGCTCCAATTTGCAGTATTCAACTCTCCATCGAGTAACCACCACGCTATAAAAAATAGTGGCGTTACAAAAACTAAAGCACCAAAGGTGGTCGCCATTGGGTGAATTGCTATTTGTACTCGCTTTATCATTACCCCACTTAAGCTAAAAAAACACACAGCCATAAACACATAAAGTAGGCCTATACCTTGGGTTTGTGAGTGCTGCACTTGATTGTAACTAACAAAATATAAACCGATTAATGCACATGCCAGTGCCGTTAACTTAATTGGGCTAAATTTGGGTTCGTTTAGTAGTTGCTGAGCGAGTAATCCCGACAAAATCGGCGCTAGACCAAACATGAGTGAGATAATTCCTGAGGGAACCGTTTTGGCAGCCATATAGCTAAGTAACATGCCACCAAAAATACCAATGCTCGAATAAAAATAAAGCAAGCACGCATTTTTACTCCAAGGTACTCTAATATTCGTAATAGCAACTATTAAGCCGCCTATAAACAATCCCACAAGCATACGCATGAGGACTGCAAGTGTTGGCGATACGCTTTCGCTGCTCCACACTATCCCTAGCGGCGTTGTAGACCATATGAGAACCATTAAAAAATACGAAGCTTTAACAGGCACGTGCCATCCCTATGCTTTTTATAAATGAATATATTAAAGAATAAATTATACGCTCACTACTGTATTTTAGTACTTTTTAAACACTAAATGCCTTAATAAATACAGCTGTAAATTGTAAGTTACATTTTAATTGCAGCGTTTTATTATAAAACTATTTAAGTTTTAGGTAACTAGTTATATCGTGCATGTATATTAATAATAATTAAGGTAATTAAGTGCTTAAAAATAAAACAATAGGGAGCATGTTAATTGTTGCAGGAACCACTATTGGTGCCGGAATGCTAGCATTACCGATTGCTTCTGCCGGTCTTGGTTTTAATACCGCATTAGTGCTAATAGTCGCGAGCTGGATGTTAATGACTTACACAGCGTTGCTTATGTTAGAGCTTCATCAGTACGCACCACGTGATGCTACTTTAAATACTTTAGCTAAACTTTGGCTTGGAAAACGCGGGCAGTATGTGGCTAATTTTTCGATGATTTTCTTATTTTATGCACTTTGTGCCGCTTATATTGCAGGTGGCGGAGCACAGCTCCAAGAGCGTATAAATATAGGTTTAAGTGTGAATATAGCACCACAACTTGGTTCAATTGTATTGGCGGTCATAATTGCGAGTGTAGTAACACTAGGCACCAGTAAAGTAGATAAATTAAACAGGGTGTTATTTACAATAAAAATCATTGTACTTGCTAGCTTGTTCTATATGTTAACGCCCTACGTTCAAGGTAAGCACTTATTAGAGATGCCAGTAGAGCAAGGCTTAATATTGTCAGCGATCCCCGTTATATTTACCTCATTTGGCTTTCATGGCTCTATTCCATCTATTGTTAAATACGTAGGCCTTGAAATAAAAGTACTGCGCAAAGTAATGATCGCGGGTGCTGCTCTGCCTTTAGTGATTTATATTTTTTGGCAATTACTGAGCCAAGGTATTATGAGCCAAGCTGATTTACTCAACAGCCAAGGCCTTAATGGGTTTGTATCTAGCGTGGCAGGTATTGCGCATAACCCAAACGTAACGACCGCCGTTAAGTTATTTGCTGATTTAGCCCTTGCAACATCATTTTTAGGGGTGAGTTTAGGTTTATTCGACTTTTTTGCCGATGCATTTAAAAAAGGTGACAATAAAACAGACCGAATTAAAACAGCCTTAATTACGTTTATGCCACCACTTGGCTTTGCATTATTCTATCCTCAAGGCTTTATTATGGCTTTAGGTTATGCGGCAATTGCACTTGTTGTTCTTGCTGTATTTTTACCCGTGGCAATGGTTTATAAACAACGCCGTTCTTCTTCAGTCAAAGCGGGTTATAAAGTCCGTAGCGGAAATGTAGGACTTGGAATTGCAGCAGTGTGCGGAGTTACTATTATTACTGCGCAGTTTATGCAAATGGCGGGGCTTATTCCTGCTATCGGTTAAAGGTTACTGCTTTTTGTTTAAATTTAGATAATAAA